>JBIIQK010000025.1:0-11998 GCA_044342135.1 Cyanobium sp. | reverse complement strand
AATGCAGCAACTGCAGCGGCAGGGTGTACAGGGAAGCCGCCAGGGGCACCGCGGTGGCCACCGCCAGCCAGCCCGGCAGCCAGCGGCGCAAACCCAGCTCCAGCGGACGGGCTGAGATCACCAGGGCGGCGGTGGCGACCACGCTCAGCTGGAAGCCCACATCCAGCAGCCAGTCGGGCCGGGCCAGCAGCAGGGCCAGCGCACTGGCGGCCAGGATCCCCAAGGGCCGGCTGCGGTGGCCGCTCTCGACCACCCCCAGGGCCAGCGCCCCCATCAGCACGGCTCGGAGCACGGACGGCTGGGGGCCGGCCAGCAGCACAAACAGGGCCATCGCCGCTGCGGCCAGGCCCAAGCGGCCCAGGCGCGGCAAGTGCTTGCCCAGGGGCAGCACCACACCCAGCAGCACCGACAGGTGGAAGCCCGAAGCCGCCAGAGCATGGGAGAGGCCCGACGCCCGGAAGGCCTCGCGCAACTCCAGCGGGATCGGCACCACCGCACTGCCGAGCACCAGGGCGGCGAGCACCCCACCGCGATCGGGACCGGCCTGCTGCAACAGGGCCTGGGCCATGCGGCGGCGCAGATCCGCCACCGGCGTGGCCGGCCGCTGCAGCACCTCGAAATCCTGCACCTGCAGCTGGGTGAAGGTCCCCTGGCGGGCCAGGCGTGCGGCGGGGGCCGCCAGCAGGGGATGGGGCGACTCCTGGGGCCGGCGCAGGCGACCCCACACCCGCAGCCGCCAGCCCTCCTGGAGCGCCGGGCACTCGCGGAAGCGCAGTTCGGTGCGGCCCACGGGCAGCTGCAGCAGGGCACGGCAGGGGAGCCCGGCTCCCGGAGCGCCGGCGCTGGCCACCGGGTCAGCCAGCAGGCGCCCCCGCAGCTCCACCTCCAGGGGCAGCGCGCCGGCAGCCGGCAGCCGAAAGACCGGATCGCCGGCGGCGGGCGCTGCCGGGGTGAAGGCCACCAGCACCACCCGCAGCAGCAACAGGGCCAGCACCCCAGCCCACAGCCAGGCGATCCGGCCGCGCCGGGCAGCCCCCCCTTGTTCGGCCAACCGCCTGCTCCGCGCCGGGACCCCTCAGGGTTCCCACGCCCCTAGAGGCGGGGGATCTTCAGCAGCAGGTCGCACAGCTCCCGGCTGGGCATCTGCTGGCCCAGCAGGGGCGCCACCAACCGGGCTACGGGCCGCAGACGGCAGGGCCAGACGGCCCGCTCACTGAGCCGCCCCAACTGAAAGCTGCCGCCGGCCAACACCAGCACCAGCAGACTGCGTTGCAGCAGCCGTGTCACAGGGCGGCTGGGGCTGGGACCGCCACCGGCGACTGGGCCAGCAGCGGAAAGCCCAGGGCCTCGCGCTCCGCCAGCCAGGCCTCGGCCACCTGGCGGGCCAGGTGGCGGATGCGGCCGATGGTGGCGGTGCGCTCCGTCACCGAGATCACGCCGCGGGCCTCCAGCAGGTTGAAGGTGTGGCTGCACTTGAGCACGAAATCCAGCGCCGGGGCCGGCAGCTGCTTGGCGACCAGATCCGCCGCCTCGGCCTCATAGATGGCGAACAGCTGCTTGAGCCGCTCGGGGTTGGAGGCCTCGAAGTTGTAGGTGCACTGGCCCTTCTCAAAGGGCAGCCAGATGTCGCCGTAAGAGCGGTTGCCGTCCCAGGAGAGATCCCAGATGCTCTCCACGTCCTGCAGATACATGGCCAGCCGCTCGAGGCCGTAGGTGATCTCGATCGACACGGGCCGGCAGTCGATGCCGCCGCACTGCTGGAAGTAGGTGAACTGGGTCACCTCCATGCCGTCGAGCCACACCTCCCAGCCCACGCCCCAGGCACCGAGGGTGGGGGATTCCCAGTTGTCTTCCACGAAGCGGATGTCGTGCTCGCGGGCGCGGATGCCCAGGGCCTCCAGGGACGCCAGGTAGGTCTCCTGGATGCCATCGGGGCTGGGCTTGATCAGCACCTGATATTGGAAATAGTGCTGGGCCCGGTTGGGGTTATCGCCATAGCGGCCATCGGTGGGCCGGCGGCAGGGCTCGGGATAGGCCACCGCCCAGGGCTCGGGGCCAATCGCCCGCAGCACCGTGTGGGGACTCATGGTGCCGGCGCCCTTCTCGGTGTCGTAGGGCTGCAGGATCAGGCAGCCCTGGTCGGCCCAGAAACGGTTCAGGGTCGCGATGATGTCCTGGAAATGCACGGGGATGGGCGCCTGTCGTGGGGCCATTGTCGATGGAGACGGGGCTCGGGAAGCAGCCGAAGAAAAACAGCCGGAAGGCACACACAGCAGAGAGGCGCAACTCGCGAGCCCCATCGGAGGCAACACCAGCAGCCAGGATCCAAGCTGTCCACTGGCTTCAGGCGACTGAATCGGGCGGCTGACTTCAGGCGACCAGCTCCAGCAGTCCCATCAGGCCGCCGGCCAGGGGGCGATGGCGCACCGAGCGGAAGCCCGCCTGCAGGGCCAGGGCCTGCTGCTCGGGGCCGGTTGGAAAACGCTGCAGGCTCTCTTCCAGGTAGGCGTAATGCTCGGGAATGCCGAAGCGGTCGGCGGTGGGCACCACCAGACGGCGCAGATAGAGCCGCTGAAAGGCGGCGACCGCTCCACTGGGTCGGTTGAAATCGAGCACCGCCGCCCGGCCGCCAGCGCGCAGCACCCGCCGCAGCTCCCCAAGGCCCGCCCCCGGATCGGCCAGGTTGCGTAGGCCGTAGGCGATGGCGGCACCATCACAACTCCCGCTCGCCAAGCCGGTGGCCAGGGCATCCCCCTGCTGCCAGCGCAGGGGCAACCAGGGCTGCCGCGCCGCTCGCCGGGCCGCCACGGCCAGGGGTGCTGCCGCCGCATCGAGACCGAGCACCGACCCCCCGGGTCGCACCCGGCCAGCCAGCACCAGGGCCAGGTCGCCCGTACCGCAGCAGAGATCCAGCAGCTGCTGGCCCGGGCGGGGTTGCAACCAGGCGACGGCCTGGCGTTTCCAGATCCGATGCAGGCCGAAGCTGAGCAGATCGTTGAGCTGGTCGTACCGGGGGGCGATCTGCTCGAACAGCTCCTGAACCGCCGCCGGATCGCCGGGCCTAAAACTGCCCATCCCAGGGCAGCACGATGGAATCCAGGCTCACGCCCGACTCGGCCGGCGGGGTGGGCAGCAGGCCACGGGCTTCCAGGCGGCCGGGGCTGGTGAAGGTGAGCACCATCACCGTGGCCAAGCCGACGGCGGCGGAGCACACCATGCAGCCGGCCAGCATCAACGAAAACTCGCGCCGGTCGTTGGCAGCTTGCATCAACTGCAGGGCCCAGGCCACCAACGCCACCACGCTCGCCACCATGCCCAGGGCGATCGCGGTGGAGGCGGGAGACGGCAGGGCTGGCAGGGCGGTGAACACCGGGAGGGAGCGGGGCGGAGAGCAGGCCGCGAGGGGGGCTCTTGTCGAGATGTTACAAGCGTTAACAAGCCGACGTGAGCGGCAGAGCAAGGGGCCGGATGGGCAGGCCGCGGCCCAGCAGCTCGGTTTTGATCTCCTCCACCGTGAGCACCCCGTCGTGGAGCAGGGAGGCCAGCAGGGCCGCTGAGGCGTGCCCCCCCTCGGGGCCGGGATCGAGGGCCTGGGCGAGGTGGTCGATGCAGCCGGCACCGCCCGAGGCGATCACCGGCACCTCCACCGCATCGGCCACCGCCCGGGTGAGGTCGAGGGCGTAGCCGGCCTGGGTGCCATCGCCATCCATGGAGGTGAGCAGGATCTCGCCGGCCCCCCGGGCCACCACCTGCCGGGCCCAGGTCACCGCATCGAGGCCCGTGTTCTCCCGGCCCCCTTTGACATAGACATCCCACCCGCCGCCGGCCCGGGCCCGGGCGTCGATCGCCACGACGATGCACTGGCAGCCGAAGCGCTCGGCCCCCCGGGCCACCAGCTCCGGATCGCGCACGGCCGAGGAGTTGAGGCTCACCTTGTCGGCTCCAGCCCGCAGCAGCTCGGTGATCCCCTCCACGCTGCTGATCCCCCCTCCCACGGTGAAGGGGATGGTGACGGCTTCCGCGGTGCGCCGCACCAGCTCCACCAGGGTGCCGCGGCCCTGGTGGCTGGCGGCGATGTCGAGGAAGACGAGTTCATCGGCTCCCGCGGCGCTGTAGCGGCAGGCCAGCTCCACCGGATCGCCGGCATCGCGGAGACCCACGAAGTTCACCCCCTTCACCACCCGGCCCTCGGCCACGTCAAGACAGGGAATGATCCGCTTGGCAACCATGACCGGGAGCTCCGTTCGGCACTGTTAATGTTGCGCCACTTTCCAGTCGCGCCGGCCATGTCCCAGGCTGCCACCATCAACATCGGCTCGAAGGTGCGGGTCACCCGGGTGCGTGATCGCATCTCCAACGAGATGGTGGATTCGCTCAAGGCCGATTCCACAGGCACGGTGACCGGCTTCCGCACGGTGGATGGCAAGGGCATCGGCGTAGTGGTGGAGCTGAGCGGTGGCCAGACCGCCTGGTTCTTCGACGACGAAATCACCCTCGCCTGAGGCCTAAGCCGTTGAGCAACAGCCCCAATCCCGAAGCGGCCAGCGGCGCCGGAGCCCGCCAGCTGCTGGGCATGAAGGGTGCCAGCGGCACCAGCTCGATCTGGAAGATCCGGCTGCAGCTGATGAAGCCGGTCACCTGGATCCCCCTGATCTGGGGGGTGCTGTGCGGCGCTGCGGCGTCGGGCAATTTCCACTGGACCCTGCCGGAGGTGGGCGCTTCGATCGCCTGCATGCTGATGAGCGGGCCCCTGCTGGCCGGCTACACCCAAACCATCAACGACTACTACGACCGCGAGATCGACGCGATCAACGAGCCCTACCGGCCCATCCCCTCCGGCGCCATTCCCCTCGGCCAGGTGAAGGCCCAGATCTGGATCCTGCTGCTGGCGGGCCTGGGCGTGGCCTATGGGCTCGATCTGTGGGCCGGCCACAGCACCCCGGTGGTGTTTCTGCTGGCGCTGGGCGGCTCCTTTGTGAGCTTCATCTATTCCGCCCCCCCGCTCAAGCTCAAGCAGAACGGCTGGCTGGGCAACTACGCCCTGGGTGCGAGCTACATCGCCCTGCCCTGGTGGGCGGGCCAGGCCCTGTTCGGCCAGCTCACCTGGACCACCGCCATCCTCACCCTGGCCTATTCCCTGGCGGGTCTCGGCATCGCAGTGGTGAACGACTTCAAAAGCGTGGAGGGCGATCGGGCCCTGGGACTGCAGAGCCTGCCGGTGGTGTTCGGCATCGAGAAAGCCAGCTGGATCAGCGCCGGCATGATCGATGTGTTTCAGCTGGCGATGGTGGCCGTGCTGATCGCCATTGGCCAGCACTTCGCCGCGGTGCTGCTGGTCCTGCTGATCATTCCCCAGATCACCTTCCAGGACATCTGGCTGCTGCGCGATCCGGTGGCCTTTGACGTGAAATACCAGGCCAGCGCCCAGCCGTTCCTGGTGCTGGGGATGCTGGTGACGGCCCTGGCGATCGGCCACAGCGTGCTGGTTGCCTGAGGTGGCCCGCACCGGCACCAAGGCCGCTCCCAAGGCCCCAACCCAGCTACGGCGCACCAATCTGGTGGGGGTGGGGGTGCTGGCGGCCCTGGTGGGCGGCGGCGTGGCCTGCGGCCAGGCGGCCCTGGTGGCGGGCTTCGACAGCCTGCTGCCCGACGCCCGCGGCATCAACCACTTCAACCGCCCCGGCACCCTGACGATCCTCTCGGCCGATGGCCAGGTGGTGCACAAGATCGGGCCGGTGACCCGCGACAAGCTCACCCCCGAAACCCTGCCCGCCCTGGTGGAGGAGGCCTTCATCGCCGCCGAAGACCGGCGCTTCTACTCCCACGACGGCATCGACCCGGTGGGCATCGGCCGGGCCCTGGTGCGCAACATCACCCAGCGGTCGGTGGAGGAAGGGGCCAGCACGATCACCCAGCAGCTGGCCCGCACGGTGTTCCTCAGCCAGGACCGCACCCTGGTGCGCAAGGTGAAGGAGGCGGCCCTGGCCGGCAAGCTCGAGCGCCAGCTGAGCAAGCGCCAGATCCTCACCGAATACCTCAACGTCGTGTATCTGGGCTCCAGTGCCTACGGCGTGGCCGATGCGGCCTGGGTGTACTTCTCGAAATCCCCCGACCAGCTCAACCTGGCCGAGGCCGCCCTGATCGCCGGGCTGCCCCCGGCCCCGTCGGTGTATTCACCGCTGGTCAACCCCGACCTGGCCCTGGAGCGCCGGGCCGTGGTGCTGCGTCGCATGCAGGAGGCGGGCTTCATCAGTGCGGAGGAGCAGCTGCAGGCCCAGGCCTCTCCCCTGCAGCTGAAGCCCGCCGAGCCCAAGTATTGGGACAGCCAGGCCCCCTGGTTCAGCAGCTGGGTGCAGCAGGAACTGCCGAACGTGCTCACCAAGGAGCAGCTGGAAGTGGGGGGCCTGACGGTGCGCAGCAGCGTCAATCTGGCCTGGCAGGGCCAGGCCCAGAAGGCGATCGACACCTATGCCACCGGCGGCATGGAAGGGGCCCTGGTGGCGATGGAACCCGGCACCGGTCTGGTGCGGGCGATGGTGGGCGGCACCGACTTCAAGGCCAGCCAGTTCAACCGGGCGGCCCAGGCGCTGCGCTCCCCCGGCTCCACCTTCAAGTTGTTCGTGTACCTGACGGCGCTGAAGGAGGGGATGCTGCCGGAGCGGGTGTTCCGCGATTCGGCCCGCTGCTTCGCCGGCTACTGCCCGAAGAACTTCGGCAACCGCTACATGGGGGCGGTGTCGATGGTGGTGGCACTGCAGAACTCGCTCAACACGGTGGCGGTGGGACTGCTGCAGGAGCTGGGCTTCGACAAGGTGATCGACACAGCCAAGAGCCTGGGGATCACGCGGGAGCTGGGGCGCTTCTACCCGATGGCCCTGGGGGCCTATGAGCAGACCGTGGTCGACATGACCGCGGCCTACGCCGCCATCAACAACGGCGGCATCTATGTGAAGCCCACACCGTTCGAGGAGATCCTCGGCCCCGATGGGGAGCTGCTCTGGAGCCGCCGGGTGGATGGCGACGCCGGCCGGCGCGCCGTGAGCAGCGACATCGCCGCGATGATGCTGTGGATGCTGCAGCGGGCGGTGCAGTCGGGCACCGGCGGTGGGGCGGCCCTGCCCGATCGACCCGTGGCAGGCAAAACCGGCACCTCGGAGGGGGGCCGGGATCTGTGGTTCATCGGCTCCATCCCCCAGCTCACCACCGGGGTGTGGCTGGGCTACGACAGCAGCCGCGAGACCAAGAACACCAGCGTGGTGGCCACCTACGCCTGGCGGGCCTTCATGGCGCCGATCAGCAAGGACCTGCCGGTGCGCCAGTTTCCGCCGCGGCCCCTGCTGCAGGACAGCTACAAACCGGGCCGCAAGACGCCTTTCCGCCGCAACGACGTCCCCACCCCAGCCCCGGCCGACAACCCCGGAGACGCCGGGCTGCGCTCCCTCGACGAGACCCCCTGGAACCCCAGCCGCGAGCCGGTGCCCGGCGAAGGGGCCCCGGGTACCGCTGCCCCAGCGGCCAGTCCCGCCGCTCCCCAGGCCGCAGCCCCGGGCGAGCCGGCTGCCCCAGCCCCCGCAGCTCCGCCACCCCTGGATGCACCACCTCCCCCGGTGGTGGCACCGCCGCCGCCCTAGGCCCCAGGCGCCTGGAGCAGGGCGGCAAAGAAGCCATCCCCTCCGGCCGGACCCGGCCAGCGCTGCCACTGCTGCAGCCGCACCCAGCCGGGATGGTGGGCGAGGAAGGCCTCGATCAGCTCGGAGTTTTCGGCCGGATGCACCGTGCAGGTGGCATACACCAGCTGGCCGGCGGGCTTGAGCAAGGGCAGCAGGGCCTCCAGCAGCTGGCGCTGCAGCAGCACCAGCTCCCCAATCGCTTCGGGGCTCAGGCGCCAGCGGGCATCGGCGTGGCGGGCCAGGGTGCCGAGACCCGAGCAGGGCGCATCCAACAGGATGCGATCAAACCAGCCACGCCACTCGGGCTTCTGGGCCGCCAGCTCCGCCGCATCGGCGGCCAGGGTGTGGATGCTCTGTAGGCCGAGGCGGGCCGCGTTGATGCCCACGCGGCGCAGGCGCCCCTCGGAGCGATCCACCGCCCACACCTCGCCCTGGTCACCCATCAGTTCGGCCAGATGGGTGCTCTTGCCGCCGGGGGCAGCACAGGCATCGAGGATCCGCTCGCCGGGCTGGGGATCGAGCAAGCGGCCCACCGCCTGGGCGGCACGGTCCTGCACGCACCAGTGGCCGTCGCCGTAACCGGGCAGGGCGCGCAACTCGCCGCTGCGGCCCAGCAGCGTGAGGCCACCGGGCAGATCCTCCAGGGGAGCCGCCTCAATGCCGGCGGCGGTGAAGGCCTCGAGCAGGGCAGCGGGGCTGGTGCGCAGCGAATTGACGCGCAGGTCGAGGGCGGGGGGCTGGTTGCAGGCCTGGGCAAAGGCTTCGGGATCGGGCCACTGCAGCACCAGCTCCGCCAGCCAGGGGGGCAGGGACTGGCGCAGGCCTAAGGAAGCGGCGGGATCTTCGGGGAGTGGGCCCAGGCCCTCCCAGGGCTCAGGCCCGGCCCCCGCGCGCCGGCGCCCGCAGGCCCGCAGCAGGCCGTTGGCCACCGGCGCCAGCCGGCCCAATCCACCCCGCTTGGCCAGTTCCACCGTGGTGCTCACCGCCGCCGAGGCCGGCACCCGGCTGCTGAAGAGGAGTTGGTAGAGGCCCAGATGCAGCAGCCAGCGCAGTTTGGGCGGCTGGCGCGCGGCCGGCACCTTGCCGAGGGCATCGAGCCAGGCATCGAGCAGGCGCCGCTGGCGGATGGCGCCGTAGGCCAGCTCGGTGGCCAGGCCCCGGTCGGCCCCTTCCAGGGGGTGGCGCTGCAGCTCCCGCTCCAGGGCCACATCGGCGTAGGCGCCGCCACCGACGGCCAGCAACACCTGCCAGGCCAACTGGCGCGGCGCCAGGCCGATTGCGCTGGAATCTGGGGTGGGGGGCAGAGCAGTGGACGGCTGGGGCATGGCTCCACACCTAGCGCGGCTGCCAGCGGTGGCGGGCCAGGGGCAGGCGGCCGGCGGCATCGACGGGGATCCCTTCGGCGAGCAGCAGGTCGCGTTGGATCCAGTCGCTGCCTTCGCGGCTGGGGGTGAAGCTGATCTGGCCGCGGGCATTCACCACCCGGTGCCAGGGAATCGCCGAGGGCAGGGGCAGGCGCCGCAGGGCCCAGCCCACCTGGCGCGCCGCGCCATAGGCCCCGATCAGCTCGGCGATCTGGCCGTAGGTGGCGAGCTGGCCGGAGGGGATGCGGGCCACGGCATCCCATACCCTCTGATCAAAGGAGCGCTGCCGCCCATGCCCCTGCTGCCCCGCCGCTTCGAGCGGCTCCAGGCCGTGCTCGATCGCCGCATGGGCGACCTCACCGTGGTGCTGGAGCACGTCGACAAACCCCACAACCTCTCGGCCATCCTGCGCAGCTGCGACGCCGTGGGGGTGCTGGAGGCCCATGTGGTGAGCCTGGCAGGACGCACCCCCACCTTCAACTGCACGGCCAAGGGCAGCGAGAAGTGGGTGCCCCTGCACCGCCACAGCGACAGCGTGGCCCTGCTGCAGAAGCTGAAGGAGCAGGGGTTCCGGCTGTACGGCACCCACCTGTCGGTGGAGGCGGTGGACTACCGCAGCTGCGACTTCACCGGCCCCAGTGCGCTGGTGCTGGGGGCCGAGAAGTGGGGCCTGAGCGCGGAAGCAGCGGCGCTGGTGGACCAGCCGATCGTGATCCCGATGCAGGGCATGGTGCAGTCGCTGAACGTGAGCGTGGCCTGCGCCACCTTGCTGTTTGAGGCGCTCCGCCAGCGGCAGGCGGCCGGGGTGCTGCCCAGCCACGGCGAAGGAGTGCCGGCCGAGCGCTACGGGCCCTTGCTGTTTGAGTGGGCCTACCCGGAGGTGGCTGCCTGGTGCCGCAAGGAGGGGCGCCCCTACCCGGCCCTCGACGCGGAAGGGGCCATCACCGAGCAGCTGCCCCGCACGCTCAAGCTGCGCTACTGAGATCGCAGCTCGCAAGCTGCGCTACTGGAACCGGCGGGCACTGGGCAACCACAGGGCCAGGCCAAGGGCTGCGAACTCAAGCAGGATCTGGCGGCCACCGAGCAGCACCACGGCCAGGGCTACCGCAGCGATCACCTTCTGGAACAGGCTCCAGACGTCATCAGCATTGGCGCTGCCGCTGCACCACAGGGTGGCGGCGACGGCCAGCAGGAGCAGATCCAACCACCAGGGCATGGGTTTGTCCTTCGGCTCACCTGATTCTGGCGCGGCTTCAGGATCCTGTGCGCTGCCCGGCGCCCCCGCTGAGCCAGCTCTCGAGCCCCTCGCCCAGAAACGACAGGCCGAGCACCAGCACAAACAGGGCTAAGCCGGGGTAAAGGGCCGTCCACCAGATGCCGGTGGGCACCGCAGTGAGGGCCTGCTGCAGGTCGCCGCCCCACTCGGGGATGGTTTCGGGCAGGCCCAGGCCCAGAAAACCCAGACCGCCCAGCACCAACACCGCATCGGCAGCGTTGAGGGTGAGCAGGACGGGCACCGAGGTGATCACATTGCGCAGCAGGTAGCGGCGCAGGATCCACAGGGGCCCGGCGCCGAGGGAGCGGGCCGCCTCCACAAACAGCTCCGCCTTCACCTGGGCGGTCTGGTTGCGCACCACCCGGAAATACTGGGGGATGTAGACGACGCACAGAGCCGCGGCGGCGTTGGGCAGGCCGCGGCCCAGTAGAAAGGCGAGCACCACCGAGAGCAGCAACACCGGCAGGGTGTACAGGGTGTCCATCAACAGCACCAGCAGCCGATCCACCCAGCCGCCCAGGTAGCCGCTCACCATGCCCAAAGGCACCCCGATCACCAGGGCAATCACCAGGGCCAGCAGCACCACCTGCAGGGCCACGCCGCTGCCGGCCAGGGTGCGCACACACACATCGCGGCCGAGGCGATCGGTGCCACACCAGTGCTGCAGCGAGGGCGGCGCGTAGATGGGGTTCTGCAGGCCGGCGTTGGGGTCGCTCAGCCAGCCGGCGTGCACCAGCAGGGGGGTGAGCAGGGCCACCAGGGCATAGGCCACCACGATCGCCAGGCCCCAGCGGGCCATGCGGCCCGAGAGGCTGGTGGCGCGGCGAAGGGGAAAAGCTGCAAACACTGCGGAGGGCGATGACGCAACGCCCTAGTTGAGCAGAGACAATGGGGGCAGACCACCAAGAGAGTCGCCGCTCCTGCATCTGGCAGCAGCTGGATACCTCGACACGAGGAATCCCTCTAGCCTTCTTCCATGGCCAGCGCCCGTCTACTCCTCGTCGACGACGACCCAAGTCTGCGGCAATTTCTGCGTACCGAGTTGGAATTGGAGGGCTACAGCTGCCTGGAAGCCGCAACAGGGCAGCAGGCCCTGTTGTTGATCCGGGCAGAACCGTTTGATCTGCTGTTGCTCGACTGGACCTTGCCAGATTTCAGCGGAGTGGAGATCTGCCGGCGACTGAGAACACACAACACCCAGACACCCGTGCTGATGCTGACCGGGGTGGATGGCATCGAAGACCGAGTGAAGGCTCTGGATGCCGGTGCCGATGACTACCTGGTCAAACCCTTTTCCATCGAAGAGCTGCTGGCGCGGCTCCGGGCCCTACTCCGGCGCTCCAGCAGCCAAAACGTGGATAAACTACCCCCAGTTCTGAGGCTGGCAGACTTGGAACTGAACACAGCCAGTCACGAGGTGACACGCAACGGGCGGGACATCAGCCTGAGCAGCAAGGAATACCAACTCCTACTGCAGCTCCTGCTCCAAGCGAATGCGGTAGTGGAGCGGGATGCTCTTCTCACTGCAGTGTGGGGCGAGGATTTCTATGGTGACCCGAATGTCCTCGATGTCTACATCCGCTACCTACGCCAGAAGCTGGAATGGCCTGGGCTGCCTACCCTGATTCAAACAGTACGAGGCGTGGGCTACATGCTGAAGCCCGCCGCACCGAAGATCTGAATCCCAT
>JBIIQK010000220.1:0-3490 GCA_044342135.1 Cyanobium sp. | reverse complement strand
CGCGATGGCCTCACCCTCGAGCAGACCCGGGCCCTGGCGCGGCAGCGCGGGTTGCGGGCCGCCTACCTGCCCGACCACGCCTCCAAGAGCCGCTTGATCATTCCCGGCGTCAAGGGCTTCAGCGCCGCCGACGCCAACTGGATCAGCGGGGGGGCCACCAGCTTCGTGCACGTGCCCTACCTGCTGCGGCTGAGCCGGCGCAGCACGCCCCTGCAGGGATCGCTGCTGGCCGGCCTGGCGGGACGCACGGCGGCGGAGGGCTGCGGCAACCCCTTCCAGTGCGGTCAGACCCTGGGCGGCCAGCTGGTGGATCGGGCCCTGGCCGGCTTCAACCGGCTGATGGAGCAGGGGGTGGAACCCATCGCCCAGCTGATCTGGGCGCCGCGGGGCCCCCGGGATCCCCTGCGGGCCAATGCCAAGGCCCCCCTGCGGGAACCGCCGATCAGCGCCGATCCCCTGGCCCTGCGCCAACGCCAGGAGCAGGCCGCCGACAGCCCGGCGATTACCGGGGTGGAGCTAGAGACCCTCGGCCTGCACTCCGACCTCTCCCAGCCCCTGGTGCTGCCGGAAGGCGAAGGGCTGCCTGAAGAAGGCATCGCAGGCGGGTACGCCTCACCCGCGGATCCGGGGGCCCCAGGGGCCAACGAGCTGGAGGGTGCCGAACCGGCGCAAGCACCGGTGGATTCGGCGGTCGGCCCCACGGGCCCGATCACCACCGGTGCTCCCCTGCCGGGAGCACCGCCCCCACCGCCCTTACCCCTGCCCTGAACCAGCGGGCCGGGAGTTCAGCCCTCAGCCGCCAGAGCCCGCACCACATCGCCGCGGGTGAGCACGCCCACGGGCCGCCGAGCCTCATCCAGCACAAACAGGCGTTGGGTGCTGCGCTCATGCAGCAGGCTGGCCGCCGCCGGCAGGGGCAAGCCGGCACTGCAGGTGTGCACCTTGGTGTTCATCACCTCAGCCACCGTACTGCCCAGCACCTGGTGCACCTCCTTGTCCCAGTTGAGCGGGTTGCGCAGGTAGATCACCGCATCGAGCAGCATCACGTAGGGGCCGGGCTGAAACCCGCTCTCGCGCACCATCAGGTCCTGCTCGGTGAGTTCGCCCACGAGCACCCCCGCCGGATCCAGCACCGGCAGGCCACTGATGTGGTGGTCGCTCATCAGCTTCACGGCCTCCTGCAGGGGGCTGTCCGCCGTCACGCTCAGCACCGGGGCCGACATCACGGCAGAAACCAGCTGTTGCACCACGGGCGCGAACTCAAGACTGGAGCCATTCTGGGGCCGAGCAGGGCAAGCACCATGGCGAGGCAGGGGATCGGGCCGGGAAGACTGCGTCAACTGGCCGATGGGCTCACCGTGGCCCGGGCCCTGCTGGGCCTGCCCCTGATCCTGGCCCTGTCCAGTGGCCAGCTCGGCCTGGGCTGGGGGCTGCTGCTGCTGGGCGGTCTGAGCGACTGGGCCGACGGCGTGCTGGCCCGCCGCGCCGGCGGCGGCTCGGAATGGGGGGCCCGGCTCGATCCCCTCACCGACAAGATCCTGATCGCCGCCCCCCTGCTCTGGATCGGTGCCGAAGGCCTGCTGCCGCTGTGGGCGATCTGGCTGCTGCTGGCCCGGGAACTGTTGATTTCCGGCTGGCGCAGCGCCGCCACCGGCGGCGGCCCCGCCTCCCTCGGCGGTAAGGCCAAAACCATCCTGCAGTTCGTGGCCCTGTTGCTGCTGCTCTGGCCCTGGGGCGGGAGCGGCTGGGCCCAGTTGGCCGGCTGGTGGCTGTTCTGGCCATCCCTGCTGCTGGCGCTCAGCTCGGCCTGGGGCTACCTGCGGAAGGGCTGAAGCCTCAGCCGATCAAGGCCGCATCAGCGCTGAAATCGGGGCTGGTGGGCATCCGCCGGGCGTAGTCGTGGGTGTAGCTGTCGGCGAGGGTGGCCTCGAGGTCAAACTCCGGCTCCCAGGCCAGTTCCCGCCGCACCCGGGTGATGTCGGTGAGGAAGTGGGCCAGCCGCAGCGGGAAAGCCTTGCGGGCCTTCTTGTCGAGGCCGGCGGGATCGAAGCTGCGGATCTCCACGGCGGCCGGGTCCTGGCCTGCCGCCCGCGCCGCCGCCTCCACCAGGCCGCGGAAGGTGACGCCCTGGCGGCCCGTGCAGTTGTAGATGCGGTTCGCCGCGGCCTCCACCTCGATGCAGCGGGCCATGGCCGCAGCGAGGTCGCGCACGTGACCCAACTGGGTGATCGTGCTGCCGTCGCCCGGCAAGGGCACGGGCCGGCCGTGCACGATCCGGTCGAAGAACCAGCTCTCCACCGGGTTGTAGTTGCCCGGACCCACGATGTAGGTGGGCCGGAAGCTGGTGAAGGGGATGCCCTGGCTGCGCAGCCAGGCTTCGGTTTCGGCCTTGCCGGCATGGCGGCTGGCGGGATCGGTGGGGCTGTCTTCGTCGAGGGGCCACAGCTCGCTGTCGGCGTACACCCCCGCCGAGCTCACATACACAAAGCGATGGCTGGGGGCTCCGGTGCGCTCCACCACGGCGCGGGAATCCTCCAGGGTGCGGCCGGAACTGTCGACGATCACATCAAACGAACGGCCCTGCAGCGGAGCCAGGCCGTCCGCACTGCTGCGGTCGCCCACCAGGTGTTCCACGCCCGCCGGCGCCGGCTTGTTGCCCCGGGTGAACAGGGTGAGGGCATGGCCGGCGGCCTGCAGCCGCTCCACCAGCGGTTTGCCCACGAAGCGGGTGCCGCCCATCACCAGGATGTTCATGCTGCTGCCCAGCGGGCCACGGAACTGGGCGCCATTCAAGCCCCCAGCCAGCATCGAGGTTCACTCCACCACCGTGATCCCCGTGTCGATCCGCTCGATGGCCGGAGCTCCCAGCTGCTGTTGCCACAGGGCCAGCACGGCCCAGTAGCCCTGGGCCTTCGGCTTGGTGGCCACGCTGGCTTGCACCACCCCGCCGCGGATCAGGGCCACCAGCTCGGGCAGGTCGTCGAGACCGACGGCCTGCACCTGCCCTTGAGCCCCCAGGCTGCGGATGGCACGGCCGATGCCGATGGGTCCGCTGGCGTCGCTGGCGACCCAGCCCCGCAGCGCCGGATGGGCCTTCATCGTGGCCAGGGCCTGCCGCTCGGCGGTTGCGATGGAGTCCTGATCGCTGGGGGTGGCCACCACCTGGATGCCCGGGTAGCGGCGGAACACCTCCTGGTGACAGCGGAAGCGGATGGCATGGTTTGGCGCCGTCGGCACCCCCTGCATGATCGCCACCTGGCCGCGCCCCCCCAGCAGGGTCACCAGCCGCTCGGAGGCCAGGCTGGCCTGCCTGCAGTAGTCGTTGCCCACGCTGGTGATCGGCAGATCCGCCGGTGGCTCGGAATCAAACACCGCCAGCCGGATCCCCGCCGCCCGGGCCTCCCGCAGCAGGGGCGTCAGCCGGGCAGCGTCGAGCAGATCGATGAAGATCCCATCCGGTTTTGTGGCGATGGCCCGGCGGAGCACCT
Organism: Cyanobium sp.; assembly: GCA_044342135.1. GTDB lineage: Bacteria > Cyanobacteriota > Cyanobacteriia > PCC-6307 > Cyanobiaceae > Cyanobium_A. Next base: position 2 of record JBIIQK010000220.1, on the reverse strand, counting down.
GC
>JBIIQK010000024.1:0-12109 GCA_044342135.1 Cyanobium sp. | reverse complement strand
CAGCGGGTGCTCGACAGCCACATGGCCACCACCATTCCCAATGCCATCTGTCAGGCGGTGAGCAGCATCGCCCGCCAGCTCAATGCCGCCGCGATCCTGCCCCTCACCAAGGGCGGCTCGACCGCCCGCAACGTCAGCAAATTCCGCCCCAGCACCCCGATCCTCGCCATCACCAGTGAGGTGAACGTGGCCCGCCAGCTGCAGCTCTGCTGGGGTGTCAATCCCCTGCTGGTGGAAGAACAGAGCTCCTCCACCAGCACCTTCAGCCTGGCCATGGGCAAGGCCCGCGAACTGGGCTTCCTGCAGGACGGTGACCTGGTGGTGCAGACCGCCGGCACCCTGGCCGGCGTCAGTGGCTCCACCGATTTCATCAAGGTGGGCATCGTTTCGGCGGTGCTCTCCAAGGGCACCGGCATCGGCAATGGTTCGGTGAGCGGCCGAGTGCGGCTGGCCGAGAGCGCGGAAGCGGCAGCCGCGATCCAGCCCGGCGAAATCCTGGTGGTGCGCGACACCACCGCCGACTACGTCGAAGCGATCCGCAAGGCCAAAGCCGTGATCGCCGAAGCGGACGGCGTGGAGAGCCACGCCGCCGTGATTGCCCAGCGCACCGGCATTCCAGCCATCGTGGGCGTGGACAACGCCTTTGCCAGCCTGCGCCAGGGGGAGATCGTCACCCTGGATCTGAGCCGCGGTGAAGTGCATCGCGGGGCCCGAAGCCACAACGCAGACCCCAGCGCCGCCATCGTCTAGGGCCTACCAGCCGCACAGCCATGGCATCCAAGCTCCCCATGGGGGAAACGGTGGGGATGGCCCTCTCCACCCTGCGCTCCAACCGGTTGCGCAGCCTGCTCACCATGCTCGGCATCGTGATCGGCAATGCCTCGGTGATCACCCTGGTGGGGGTGGGCAAGGGCGCCCAGAACCTGGCGGAGGGGCAGCTCAGCAACCTGGGCGCCAATGTGCTGTTCGTGGTGCCGGGCAACAACGACACCCGCCGCCAGGGCATCGACTTCCCGAAGACCCTGGTGCTCGAAGACGCCGAGGCCATCGCCGAGCAGGTTCCCAGCGTCAAACGGGTGGCACCCCAGATCACCCTGAGCGAAGTGATTCAGGCCGGGGGCATCAGCAGCACGACCTCCGTGGCGGGGGTGACGCCGGAGTTTCTGCCGGTGCGCCAGTTTGAGATGGCCCAGGGGCGATTTTTCTCCGCCAGCGACCTGGAGAGCGCCCGCAACGTGGCCGTGGTGGGACCGGATCTCGGCAGCAAGATGTTCCCCGGCAAGGCCCCGGTGGGGCGGCAGCTGCGCATCCGCAACCAGCTGTTCGAGGTGGTGGGCGTGCTCGAACCCAAGGGGGCCGTGTTCGGCCAGAACCAGGACGAAAACGCCTACGTGCCGCTCACCACGATGGTGAGCAAACTGTCCGGCCGGGATCCCACCTACGGCGTCAACCTCAACTTCATCAGCGTCGAAGCCCGCGATGAGCAGAGCACCGGCGCCGCCGCTTTCCAGATCACCAACCTGCTGCGCCAGCGGCACCGGATCCTGCGGGAGGACGACTTCGCCGTCCGCTCCCAGAAGGATGCCCTCTCGATTGTGAGCACGATCACCGGCGGGCTCACCCTGATGCTGGGGGCGATCGGTGCCGTGTCGCTGCTGGTGGGCGGCATCGGCATCATGAACATCATGCTGGTGTCGGTGAGTGAGCGCACCGAGGAAATCGGCCTGCGCAAAGCCCTCGGCGCCCGCAGTGGCGATGTGCTGTTGCAGTTCCTGGTGGAGTCGCTGGTGCTGGCCAGCCTGGGTGGGGTGATCGGCAGTGCCGTCGGGATCGGCACGGTCACCCTGGTGGCGGCCATCACGCCACTGCCGGCCGCGATTGGGGGTGCCACCGTGCTGGGCACCGTGGCCCTCTCCGGCTCGATCGGCCTCTTCTTCGGCGTGGTGCCCGCCCGGCGGGCGGCCCGACTCGATCCGATCGTCGCCCTGCGCAGCCTCTAGGGGTCTGCCGCAAAACCGAAGAAACTGTTAAAAACCAGAAACCGTGGCTTTCGTCACCAAACCCGCACGCGGGCCAATGGCTTGATGGTGTTGTCGGAATGGAATTGGCCTTGACCCTGTTGGCGTGCGGCTACCGCAACACCAGTGATCGGATGGTGATCCTGCGTTGCGTGGGACCCGAGGAGTTCTTTCTCGAGCGGGTGGTCTTCCCCTTCGAGATGTTGAGCTTCCAATGCCCCCCCCAGAGCGAGGTCAAGATCTGGACCCACGGCCTGGGGGGACCGGAACTGGTGGAATCGATCCAGACCCAGGAGCTGCTGATCGAATCGCCAGCCAGCCCCGCCCACCTCGAATCCGTGCCCGGCATCGGCCTGAGCCTGGAAGATCCCGACGTCGAAGACGATCTCGGGCCATGGGCCGTCGCGGGCTGAGCGAAGCGCCTGGGGCGCCCTTGGCGCCGTTACACTTGTTAAGAATGTGTCTCAGCTATGAACCAGCGCTGGCGTCTGATTGCCCTCTGGCTACTCCCCCTGGCAGTTGTGGCTTTCCTGGGATGGCAGTTGCTGAGCAATGGGGGCACGTCACGGTTCAACCCCAATAGCGCCAGCAGCCCCACCGTGGCCCCCCGCAATGCTGCGGTAGCCCGGATGAGCTATGGCCGCTTCCTCGACTATGTGGATGCCGGCCGGGTGACGGCCGTCGACATCTTCGATGGCGGGCGCAGTGCCGTGATCGAAGCGGTGGACCCCGATCTGGACAACCGGGTGCAGCGCCTGCGCGTGGATCTGCCTGGCGTGGCCCCCGAGCTGGTGAACAAGCTCAAGGACCAGGGCATCAGCTTCGACATTCACCCCCCCAAGAGCGCACCGCCGGCCCTGGGTCTGCTGGGCAACCTGCTCTTCCCCCTGCTGCTGATCGGCTCCCTGATCTTCCTGGCCCGCCGCGGCAATGGCATGCCCGGTGGTCCCGGCCAGGCCATGCAGTTCGGCAAGACCAAGGCCCGTTTTGCCATGGAGGCCGAAACCGGCGTCAAGTTTGACGATGTGGCCGGCGTGGAGGAGGCCAAGCAGGACCTCCAGGAAGTGGTGACCTTCCTCAAAACCCCCGAACGCTTCACCTCGGTGGGCGCCAAGATCCCCAAGGGCGTGCTCTTGGTGGGTCCTCCCGGCACCGGCAAAACCCTGTTAGCCAAGGCCATTGCCGGCGAAGCGGGCGTGCCCTTCTTCTCCCTGTCCGGCTCGGAATTCGTGGAGATGTTCGTCGGTGTGGGCGCCAGCCGCGTGCGCGACCTGTTCAAGCGGGCCAAGGAAAACAGCCCCTGCCTGATCTTCATCGACGAGATCGATGCGGTGGGCCGCCAGCGCGGTGCCGGCGTGGGCGGTGGCAACGACGAACGGGAGCAGACCCTCAACCAGCTGCTCACCGAGATGGACGGCTTCGAGGGCAACAGCGGCATCATCATCATTGCCGCCACCAACCGGGCCGACGTGCTCGACTCAGCCCTGCTGCGCCCGGGCCGCTTTGACCGCCAGGTGCAGGTGGATGTGCCCGACATCAAGGGCCGCCTCTCGATCCTCAATGTGCACAGCCGCAACAAGAAGCTGGCTGAGGACGTGAGTCTTGAGGCCATTGCCCGCCGCACTCCGGGCTTCTCCGGCGCCGATCTGGCCAACCTGCTGAACGAAGCGGCAATCCTCACGGCGCGGCGCCGCAAGGAAGCCACCACCCTGGCCGAGATCGACGACGCCGTCGATCGGGTGATCGCCGGCATGGAAGGCAAACCCCTCACCGATGGCCGCAGCAAGCGCCTGATCGCGTATCACGAAGTGGGTCACGCCCTTGTGGGCACCCTGGTCAAGGCCCACGACCCGGTGCAGAAGGTCACCCTGATCCCCCGGGGCCAGGCCCAGGGCCTCACCTGGTTCTCCCCCGATGAGGAGCAGATGCTCGTGAGCCGCGCCCAGCTGCGGGCCCGCATCATGGGTGCCCTCGGCGGCCGGGCAGCGGAGGACGTGGTGTTTGGCCACGCCGAAGTGACCACCGGCGCCGGTGGGGACATCCAGCAGGTGGCCTCGATTGCCCGCCAAATGGTGACCCGTTTCGGCATGAGCGATCTGGGCCAGGTGTCCTTTGAGGCCGGCAATCAGGAGGTGTTCCTGGGCCGCGACCTGATGACCCGCAGTGACGGCTCCGACCGGTTGGCCAGCAAAATCGACGACGCCGTGCGCGAGATCGTGCAGAGCTGCTACGCCGACACGGTGAAGTTGGTGGCCGCCCACCGCGACTGCATGGATCGGGTGGTAGAGCTCCTGATCGAGAAGGAGAGCCTCAACGGCGACGAATTCCGCGCCATCGTGGCCGAATTCGCCTCCATTCCTGAAAAGGAGCGTTTCTCCCCTCTGCTAGCTGCGGAGACTGCCCAGGCCTGATTGGTCGACCGGGCAGGTCTCAGGCGATCAGGCGAAGGCGCTGGCCACAACAGGGCCAGCGTCCACTCGACTGGCCGTCGGTGCGGTGGTGGGATGCTCCGCAATCCAGCGCTCCACCCACTGGGCGGCGATGCGGTTGGAGGCCTCAGCAGCTTCGCTGCTCGCAAACACGCTGAGGGAGATCATGCGATCACCCGCCTCACCCACATCCACGAAGTAGTAGGCAATGAAGCCGGGCAGGGCTTCCATTTCCGCCAGCAGGCCCTCCCGGAGGGGTTGCAGGGCCTCGATGGGATCCCTCACCCCCTCGTATTCGCGCAGGGTCGCGTACATCAACAGGGGTGGCGGCGGTCCCACCAAATCTGTTGACCCTGGCTGGCAGCGTCAAGCAACCATCACCAACGCCGGAGGGACGGCCCCCGTTCAGACCGGCCGGACGGGGCGCTTTTCGATCACTTTGTCGATCAGGCCGTAGCTGACGGCTTCCGCCGGGGACATGAAGAAGTCGCGATCGGTGTCTTCCTCGATGCGGGGCAGGGGCTGGCCGGTGCGGTCAGCGAGCTCGGTGTTGAGCTTCTTTTTGAGATAGAGAATCTCGTCCGCCTGGATGCGGATGTCGCTGGCCTGACCGCGGGCCCCACCGAGAGGCTGGTGGATCATGATCCGGGAGTGGGTAAGGCTGCTGCGCTTGCCCTTGGTGCCGGCGCAGAGCAGGAAGGCACCCATCGAGGCCGCCAGGCCGACGCACACCGTCTGCACATCGGGCTTGATGTGCTGCATGGTGTCAAAGATGCCGAGGCCGTCGTAGACCGACCCACCTGGCGAGTTGATGTAGAGGAAGATGTCCTTCTCCGGATCTTCCGCCTCCAGGAACAGCAACTGGGCCACCACCCGGTTGGCTGACTCGGACGTCACCGGCTCGCCCAAGAAGATGATGCGCTCCCGCAGCAGGCGGGAATAGATGTCAAACGCGCGCTCACCCCGGCCCGACTCTTCAATCACGATCGGGATCATGGAGCTGCTGAGGCGACTGGACTCGATCCTACTGAGCCTGGGCGGCTAGGGTCGGCCCACCTTGGCCTGACCCCGCGTGAGCGCAGCTCTCACTGTTGCCGACAGCAAGCGAGCCTTCCACGCCGCCTTCCCCCACGTCATTGCGCCCCTCTACCGCCGCATGGTGGATGAGCTGCTGGTGGAGCTTCACCTGCTCAGCCGCCAGAAGGGATTTCGCAGCGATCCCCTGTTCGCCTGTGGCCTGATCCAGGTGTTCGACAGCTTTGCCAAGGGATACAAACCCGAAGCCCAGCGGGCACCGCTGCTCAATGCCCTGTGCGCCGCCTCGGGCTTCGATGCCACGGCCCTGCGCCAACAACGCGACACCGCCATGGCCGCCATGGGCAGCCACGGCGTTGAGCAGGTCAAGCAGTGGATCGAACAGCAGGGCGACGGTGCCCCCGAACCCGTGGCCGCAGCCCTGGCCAGCATCCGGCGCAGCGACTTCCACTACTCCCGGCTGATGGCGGTAGGCCTGCTGAGCCTGCTGGAGCAGGCCCAGGGGGCCGATGCCATGGATCCGATCGCCCTGCGCACTTACGCCCACGACCTCGGTGGGGCCATGGGCCTGCTGCGGGAGCGGCTCGATAAGGACCTCAACCTCTACGCCAGCAACCTGGAAAAGATGGCCCAGGCGGTGGAATTGATGGAGGAAACCGTCGCTGCCGAACGGCGCAAACGGGAGCGCCAGCAGCAGGGGCTGGCTAGCGCGCCGGAGGGCGAGGCTGCAACTGAAGCGTCCCCGTCAGCTGACTGAGCGGGGACGCCAACACCCGCTTGCCCGCCGCTGAACTGGTGGCCACCAGGCTGAGCTGGCTCGCCTGCTGGACCAAGAGGGGCAATTCCGGTGGCAGCAGACTGGCCGCCGCCAGGGCCGCCGGTCGGACCCGCAACTGGGTGTCCCGGCCGCCGCCCTGCAGCGGAGAGATGGCGGCGGTAGAAGTGCTGGGTTCGGGGCCGAGGTACACCAGCAGCTGGGGTGCGGCGGCCTTGGGCAACACCCAGCGCCAGCCACCCACCACCTGGCCATCCTCCCGGCGCCAGCGCAGGGCGGGCAGGGCCGTGGAGCCGCCGGCTGTGGCCACCAGACCCTGGGCCTCCAGCGGAGCTTTCAACCCGTCCAGCAGGCGATTCCAGGGCCGGCGATCCCCCGACACCTCCAACTGCAAAGCCAGGCCCGCCTGAAAAGGGCCCTGGGCCAACGAGCGGAGCTGCAACAGGAAGGGCGCACGGCGCACCAACGCCAACTGCCCCTCCCCGAGGCCATAGCGGGCGGCCAGGGGATCGCGGATGAGCTGTCGGTTGAGCAGCCCCTGCAGCAGGCCCTCGAGGGCCGGGCCGCGCCATTCCAGCAGCAGGTCGTTGGCCAGGGGCCCTGGCACAGGCGCCGAAGGGCTGGATACGGGATCCGCCAGGAAGCCCCCGGCTGCGCTGGCTTCCCCCGACAACTGGAGGCTGGTTCCCTGCAGACGCAGGCTCAGGCAACCCTCCTGGAAACGCTGCAGCAGCGGCGCCATCGGCCCGGCCATCACCCCCAGGCCCAGGGGTGCCCAGAAGACGGCCTGCTCCTGCTGCAATCGCTGCAGGCAGCGCTGTTCGAGTCCCCGTCGCTGGCGTTGGGCCAGCTTGAGCTGGTCCTGCAGAAGGCGCTGGGAGAGGGGATCGGGTGCCACCACAACCAGGTCGTCGACCCGGAGCGCATGGGCTGGTTCGGCGGTGCTGGCCGCGGGCAGATCCTGGGCTGGGAAAGCCAGAAAGGCACCGCCATCACCATCGCGGCCCCAGAACTGCCACCACACCCGGCTCTGGCGACGCCAGACGCTGCGGGCCAGGGGCGCACCCAGGCGCTGGGTCCAGAGGGCCGGCACCGGACGCTGGGGTGCCGCCGGAAAACTCTGCAGCAGGGCCGACTGGGCCAGGAGCCGCTCCAGCCCCTCGGCCCGGGGCCGGGGCCAGCGGAGCAGCACCCCGGCCGGGGCCAGCAGCAACAGGGCCGTGAGGGCCGCGCTCCAGCGCAGGGGGAGGGAGCGGGTGGTCGCCAGCGCGCTCATGGGCACGTGCCGTAAAGGGTGGTGCGCCGCCGCACCGGGCGCCCGAGGTGCCGTGCGGCCGCCTCCAGGGCCTGGGGCGACTGGCGGGTGCCGCCGCTGGCCCCAGCCATCGTGGTGATGTGCTCCTCCATCAAGGTGCCCCCCAGGTCGTTGCAGCCCCAGCGCAGGGCCTCCGTGGCACCGTCGAGGGTGAGTTTCACCCAACTGGGCTGGTGGAAGGGAAACCAGGCCCCCAGCAGGATCCTGGCCTGGGCCGTCAGCCGCAGCATGGCGCTGCGGTCGGGCTGGTCCCGGCACACCCGGGCCCGCAGGGCGGCCGGCGCCGAAGCACCCACAAACGGCAGCAGCACAAACTCGGTGAATCCCTGGCGGTGATGCTGCCAGGCATGGCGCTGCATCGCCACAAGGGTGAGCAGGTGGGCCACCAGATCGGCCGGAGCCTCGATGTGGCCAGCCATCAAGGTGCTTGTGGCCGGCAATCCCTGCTGCTGCACCTGGAGCATCACGGCCACCCACTCGCGGGCGGTGAGTTTCTCAGGGCAGAGCACCCGACGCACCCGCTCACTGAGCACCTCCGCCGCCGTGCCCGGCACGGACGCCAGCCCCACCGCCCGCAACCGCTCCAACACCCGATCAAGGGGCAATCCATCGTGCTGGGCGATGTAGAGGAGCTCCTGGGGGGAAAAGGCGTGCAGGTGGATCCCCGGCGCAGCCGCCTGCAGCACCCGCAACATCCCTTCGGCGTAGGCCAGCTGGCTGCCGTCCACGGTGGCAGCCGGGTTCAGCCCCCCCTGGATGCACAGCTCGGTGGCACCGGCAGCCTGGGCCTCGCGGGCACGCTGCTCCAACTCGGCCGCGGTGAGCCAGTAGGCCCCGGGCTCGCCCGCATCACGGCGGAAGGCGCAGAAGCTGCAGTGCTTGATGCAGTGGTTGGAGACGTTGAGGTTGCGGTTGACCACATAGGTCACGGTGTCCCCCGCCAGGGCCTGGCGCAGGGCATCAGCCGCCCGTCGCAGCTGCTCGTCCTCCTCCGCTGACGGCCCGCGGCTCAACAGAGCCAGGGCCAGGGAGGCCAGGTCGGGGGTCACCTCGGCCTGGGCGGCGCCAATGGCCTCGAGCAGGCTGGACAGGGGGACGGGGCCATCGCCCGCCAAGGGGTTGGGGCTGGCCGCAGGGGCTGGGGGTGGCACCAGCAGTTGGGCCGCAAGCTCCCAGGACCACTCGGCCAACCCCGCCGGGATGGCCGCCCTCACGGGCGACGTTTGGCTTCGAGCGCCTTGCGGCGCCGACGGTCCCGCCACTCAATCGTGGAGAGATACAGGACGCCCCCGCTGACAAAGACCAGGAGCAGGGCCGCAACACCGGACAGCAGCTGGGAGGCAGAAATGGGCAGCTCAGGCACCGAAACTCGCTGCGCCGCGCTCAGAACTTGATGCTGTTGTCGCCGTGACGACCCCAGACCACCATGGCGATCGAGAAGCTGAACAGGGCAGCCAGAGAAGCCCAACCCACGGTGATCAACATGGCGCAGCCATCAGTCGTTGGCGGCACTTTACCTAGGGTGGAGCCTGCCCGGCATCTGTAGTTGTGGTTCTGGAACGCGGTCTCGGTGGGGTGATGGCCAGTTCCTCCCCCAGCCCTGTTCAGGAGCGGCAGCGGCTGCGCCAGCCCTACCCCCATTTCAAGGTGGTGGTGCTCGACGACGACGTGAACACCTTCCAGCACGTGGTGGAGTGCCTGGTGCGCATCATTCCCGGCATGCAGCCCGACCAGGCCTGGGATCTGGCCCACCGGATCGACAGCGAAGGGGTGGCCGTGGTGTGGAGTGGGCCCCAGGAACAGGCCGAGCTGTACCACCAGCAGCTGGGGGCGGAAGGGCTGACCATGGCGCCCCTGGAGCCCGCCTGATGGGACGGGTGGTGATCACCCACAGCACGTACATCGAGGGGTTGATCCCCCTGTTGAAACGGCTGGCCCACTGCCCCGGCATCGACACCGTCACGCCCGCGGTGATCAGCCGGGTGCGGGGCCGCAGCGCCCAGCTGCGGCTGCGGGTGTCGGCTCCGATCAGCGGCGGTCACAAGCTGGTGGCCCGCCGCGGCAGCAGTGTGCAGGAGGTGTTCGTGGTCACCGGCTGGAACCGCGAGCAACTGCAGGGGCAGCTCGATCAATTACTGGGTCAGGATCCACCACCCAGCAACAGCTCGCCGGACGGGGCGCGTTCGTAGACCGCCGGAGCCGCGAAGCGGGCATAGGCCCCTCCCTCCCGGAACCAGTTCTCCACCTCGAGGGTGAGCCCATCGGGCTGGACGGCCCAGCGCTCCTGGAGGTAGCTGGAGTAATCATCCGGATGGGTCTGGGGGGCCTGCCAGTGCACCACCGCAAACGCCACGGCTCGCACTCGCACGATTCCGCCGGGGGCCTCCTGGATCTCCTCCTCCAGCAGAAAGGTGCGAAAACGCTCCAGGCCAGTCGTGGATTCGGCAGGGCGGCCCACCTCGGCGAGCCGAGCTTCCAGCGGGTATTTGCGCAGGTACAGCTCCCGGGCCCGGGGGAACACGGGCCCCGGGGCCACCGATAGGAGCGATTCAAAGGCCTGCTGAAACGCGTTCATCAGCACAGACGAGCCGAGCCCACTGCGGGCAATCACCACGTCCAGAATGCCGCCTGGTTCCGCCCGCTGTCGCCGCCCCACCATGCCGATCACCCCAGCCCAGCTCGATGCGGCCCTGGCCTGGCGCTACGCCACCAAGGTGTTTGACCCCAGTCGCTTGATCGACGCGGAGACCTGGGGGGCTTTGGAACATGCTCTGGTGCAGAGCCCCTCCAGTTATGGGCTGCAACCCTGGAAGTTTCTGGTGATCCGCGACCCGGACCTGCGGCAGCAACTGCGCCCCGAGTCGTGGAATCAAAGCCAGATCACCGACGCCTCCCATCTGGTGGTGTTCCTGGCCCAACGGCGCATCGGCCCGGCCGAGGCCGACCGCCTGATCGAGACGATGGCCCGCATCCGGGGGCTCACCACCGACCAGCTGGCCACCTATCGCCAGATGATCGACGTCGACCTGATCCACGGCCCCCGCAGTGCGCAGATCGAGCGCTGGGCAAGCAACCAGGTGTACATCGCCCTGGGCACCTTCATGGCTGCTGCAGCCCTGCTCGAGGTGGACACCTGCGCCATCGAGGGGTTCTCCCCCGAGGCCTATGACCGGATCCTGGGGCTGGAGGAGTCGCCCTATCGCAGCTGCGTGGTGTGCGCCGCTGGTTATCGCTCCGCCAGCGACAAATACGCCAGCCTGGCGAAGGTGCGCTACCCGGCCAGTGAGCTCATCGAAGAGCGCTGAATCGAAACCGAATCGTCGGAGAAAAGGGTGGACCGCCGTGCCGTTTTGCCCCAGTGTTCGACCTGGTGGAACCAGAAGGGGGGTCAGGGACGGGGCGCCGTTTCCGGCTGCGAGGCCGGCTTACGTTGCTTCCGCTGCAGACCCCCCATGTCGAAAAGGGAGTCAGATCAGAAAACTGTAAAAGGCAGTCACCAACAAGGCAGTCCGTTGGAAGTTTAGACCCCTTTCACCAGCACAGGGGTCACCGGAGTGGGCAACGCCGGGGGCAGGGGCCAGATCTGACGCACCTGCTCGAGCAGCTGCTCCGCCTGAAGTCCCCGCTCCCGGGGAGTGGTGCCCTGCAGCAGCAGGGTGATGTGGCCCAGCTTGCGCCCGGGTCTAGAGCCCTGCTTGCCATACCAGTGCACGGTGGCAGCGGGCAGGGCGGCGAGAGCGTCGCGCTGCGGCTGGTAATCCGCTTCAGAGATTTCGAAACCGAGCAGATTCACCATCAGGGCTCCGGGCACCTGCAGGTCCACCGCCCCCATGGGCAGCCCAGCCACGATCCGCACCTGCTGCTCGAACTGGCTGGTGTGAGCCGCCTCAATCGTGTAGTGACCGGAATTGTGGGTGCGGGGAGCGATCTCGTTCACCTGCAGGCCACCGGGCCCGTAAAAGAGCTCAATCGACAGCACGCCCACGTAGTTCATCGCCGTGAGCAGGGACGCCGCAATGTTGCGGGCATAGGCCTGCACCGCATGGGGCACCGCCGCAGGCGCCAGCACCCAATCACAGATCTGCTGGTGCTGGTGGGTCTGCACCAGGGGATAGCACTGCACATTGCCCGCCCGGTCGCGGCAGGCGAGCTGGGAGAGCTCCTGCTCAAACGGCACGAACTCCTCCAGGATCCAATCGCTGGCGGTGACCCGTGCCAGCAGGGCCTCAAGATCCTCCGCGCCCCGCAACACGGCCGTGCCCTTGCCGTCGTAGCCGCCGGTGGAGGCTTTGGCCATCACGGGGTAGGCGAACCCCTCGGGCAACAGGCCATCGCCAGGCAGCTCGCACCAGCGGGGACAGGGCAGACCGAGGCTCTGCAGCAGCTGGCGCTGGCTGCGTTTGCACACCAGGGGCGACAGCGCCTCCAGGCTGGGCAGGAAGGCCACCCCATCGAAACTGAGGGGCGCCAGGGCGGGCAGATCGACCCACTCGTTCTCGAAGGTGATGGCACTGCTGCGCCGGGCCAGCTCCCGGGT
>JBIIQK010000023.1:0-12133 GCA_044342135.1 Cyanobium sp. | reverse complement strand
GCAAGATGAACGGTTCTATGACAATCCCCTCGTTAAGGAACCACCGCGAATCCGCTTTTATGCCGGCTTTCCCCTGATCGCCGCCAACGGCATGGTGCTAGGCAGCCTCTGCGCCATTGACCTGGAACCCAGAAGTCTCACACCCCAGCAGATCACCTCTCTGGAACGGCTGGCCCGACAGGTGGTGAGCCAGATGGAACTAAGGCGGGAAGCCCAGCTGCTGCAGTCCGCCGAGCGGGCCCTACTGACCCAGGCTGCCGGAGCCACCTTCCCCCATAGTCAGCTTTGGGGCGATCGCCAACAGGTGATGGATCGGGAGCAGCTGATGCGGATGCTGACCCTGACGCTCGAACTCGATCACCCGCCTTGCTTTGCACTGTCTCGCTGCAAGTTCAAGGAGTATTCCCGCATTAGCGCCACCTTGGGCGCTAATGCGGCCGAAAGCCTGATCCAAACAGGCCTGGAGCGCCTGCACAGCTGCCTGCCTCCCCAGGCAACGATGACCCGTTTCTCCGAAGATGAAGTGGTGCTGCTGCTACCCCACCTCTCCGAAGAAGCCGCCATCACGGACATCATCGAGTGCTGTGTGACCAGCCTGGAAACACCATTGAAACTGAATGATCACGACCTTGAGCTCAGCATGAGCGCGGGCCTTGTGATCTTTAAGAACAATTATAATGACCCGATTTCACTGCTCTCTGATGCCAGCATTGCGCAGCAAAATGCTATTACAAATCGCTCAAAAGATAGCTCATATAAGTTCATCGATCTGCCCTCTCGGCTGGCCGTCCAGCACCAATACCAGATCGAATCCGACCTGCGTCGCGCCATCCGTCGCAACGAGATCATTCCCTACCTACAGCCCATCGTGGATCTGGCTACGGGTGATCCGGTAGGACTGGAATGTCTGATGCGTTGGCGCTCCGATTCCGGAGAGATCCTGCTGCCCGATACCTTTCTGCCCATCTCTCACCTAGCGGGTCTCAGTGGGGAGCTGGATCTTCAGATCATTCTCAAGGCGCTCCAAGCTAGCCATGAATTGGCCGCTATTGCGCCGAAACGACCGCTCAGGCTCGCTGTCAATCTCTCAGCCCTGCTGCTGGTGAACGAGACCCTGCGGAATCGGCTATTGCAACTGATCCGCACCAACCCCCTACCCCCTGGGTGGCATCTGCAGGTGGAGCTGGTGGAGGACTATCTGCAGGTCAACGGCTCCGAACTGGGCATGTTCCTACACACCCTACGCCGCCAGGGTGTGTCGATCGCCATCGACGATTTCGGCACCGGCTACTCCTCCCTGAGCCGACTACACAACTACCCGGTCAGTCATGTGAAAGTGGATTCGGGTTTCGTGCAACGCATCAACAACCCAACTAATCCCAGCGACCAGCTCCTAAAGACCATCCAATTGCTATGTAGTGAACTCGGCCTCAGCATCACCGCCGAGGGCGTGGAAACCGAAACCCAGCGCAGCTGGTTGCTGGAGAAGGGCTACAGCCAGGGCCAGGGCTTTCTGTTTAGCCGGCCGATGTCCGTCCAGGCCACCTGCGACTATCTCGCTCAGCATCGATAGATTCACCTGGGAGTCCGTAGTTGTTGGTGCTGCGCTCCGCAGGCCTACCAGCTCACCCCGTGCAGCTTGGGCAGGGGCGCCGTCTTGAAGGTGGTGGCAAACAGGCGCGGGATCAGGCGGCTGTTGTAGACGCGGAATTCGCGCACCACGCTGGCCCCTTCCTCGCGCACGGCCTGGTTGAGCACCACCGAACCATCGGGATCGGACACGGAGCGGTGGAAGGTGCCGGGGGGGATGCGCAGGATGTCGCCGCCGGTTTCCAGCCGAACAATGTGATAGGGGTAATTCCAGCCGAAGTTGACAAGGTAAAAGGTGCGGCCGCCGTGCAGGGCCAGCAGGTTGTCCTCCTGGTGGGGGTGCAGATAGAACTGCCAGGCGCCGGTGTTCTCCTCATCAGGAGGGCTGACCGCCGGACCGGCGTGGATCACCAGATCGCGGGCGTTGGAGCTGGCAACGGTGATGTCAAAGAAGCGAACGGCGGGGGTATCGCGGAACTTCTCGTAGGGAATCAGCTCGAACATCGGCGCCTGCTGCTGGGGAGTGGCGGCCATGGGGAGGGGCACGGAAAGGTGCGAAAGCAATGGGCTACTTCACCGCAACGCCCCGGAGGTGGGACGTTGCATTCACTACCCAATTCCGCTTTCCGCAGGCCACTTCCCCAGGTGGTTTGGCGGCAGGCTTCAGAAGGGGATGGGCATCTCCGCATCGGCGGGGTCGGGGGCACAGGCGGGCACCCGCTGGGCCACCACTTCCCCGAGCACCACGATCGAGGGCGAGGCGAACCCCTGCTCCTCCGCCCGATCGGCCAGCTCGGCCAGCACGCTGATCAACTGCTTCTGCCCCCGCACGGTGCCCTGCTGGATCACGGCCGCGGGAGTGTCGGGGGCCAGGCCACCCGCCATCAGCTCCTCAGCGATGCGGCGCAGGTTGTGCAGGCCCATGTAGATCACCAGGCCATCACTGGTCTGGGCCAGGCCACGCCAATCCACCCCAGGCCGGCCCTTGTCGATTTCTTCGTGGCCCGTCACGAAGGTGACACTGGAGCCGGCGCGGCGGTGGGTCACCGGAATGCCCGCATAGGCGGGCGCCGCGATGCCGGCCGTCACCCCGGGCACCACCTGCACGGGCACACCCCGGGCCGCCAGATGGGCCGCCTCTTCCCCGCCGCGGCCAAACAGAAAGGGATCGCCGCCCTTGAGCCGCACGATCAGCCGGTGGCGGGTGGCCAACTCCACCAGCACCGCATTGGTGCTGGGCTGGGGCACCGAGTGGTGGCCGCGGCGCTTGCCCACGAAGTGGCACTCACAGCCCTCCGGCACCAGATCCAGCAGCGCCTTCGGCACCAGGGAGTCGTAGACGAGGGCATCGCACTGGCGCAGCAGCCGATGGGCCTTGAGGGTGAGCAGCTCCGGGTCGCCCGGGCCGGCCCCCACCAGATACACGGTGCCAGGCCCGGAGGGGGAGGTCATGGGAGAGCCTCCAGTTCTTCCAGCAGCAGCTGGCGGAACCGCGGACGCTCCAGCAGCGGCGGACCCACCCGGGCGGCCAGGCTGTCGGTGAGTCGGTTGGCCGCCAGGGCGAGGGGCAGGGCCGGCGCCGTGAGGGTCAGCTGCAGCTCCGCAAGATGTTCCGCACTGTATGGAGTGGCCCGGCAGCGGGCACCGGTGCGGCGCTCCAGGGTGTCGAGGTAACGGGGAGCCACCGCACCTTCCAGGGGATGGTGCAGCAGCAGGGGCTGGGGCAGCAGCGCCAACTCCGCGGCCAGGGCCCGCTGCCAGATGGGCCAGGCCCCCAGAAAGGGAAGGCGCCGCACCCGCGTCTGACGCTGCCAGTGGCGCACGATCGCCGGCAGGTCATGGCGCACATGTCCCCCGGGCAGCAGCAGCAGCGGCACCAGGGTGAGGGCCTGGCCGGGGCGCAGCAGCTGGGCGGCCGGGGGTGGCTCGGCCGCCGTGAGCAGCTGGAAACGCACGGGTGCCCCCCGCCGCTGCTCCAGCTCCGCGGCCAGGGCCTGAAGCGCAGCAGGCAGGTCGCCACCGCTGCGGCCATGCACCACCAGCAACAGGGGCTGGGCGGGGGTGGCCCGCAGCCGCCGCTGCAGGCGCTGCGCCACCTGGGGGTCGAGGGCACGGCCGGCCAAGGGCAGCAACCCGCTCCGGCCATCGGGCAACCGAGCCAGCAGATCCACGGCCGTAGACGCCAGCTGGGCATCGAGATCGGTGGCCACGGCGCTCAGGCACCCCAGCAGGGCCGCGCGGGGCCAGGCCGGCAGACCCAGGGCCACTCCCTCCAGGGCAGCCCGCCGCTGAGACCTGCTCACGGGAGCCCGCAGCCAGGCCTCCAGCACAGCCCAGGCCTGGCGCTGGCGCTGGTGACCCAGCAGGGGAAGCAGGGCAACGGCCACTGCCTCGGGGCACGCCTGGGCTTGGGCAGCGGGCAGGGGTGCCAGTTGATCGAGCAGCCAGGCCGCGGTGACGCCATCGCGATGCCGCACCACCTGGGCCGGGAAGGCCGGATCGGGGCTGGGCTGGTGGCGCCACCAGCGCAGCAAGCGGAGCTGGGCCGGGCCATCGAGCCGCTCCGCCAGGGCCGCCAGCAGGTCTGCCTGGGGTTCCACGGCGCCGGTTTCGATCGCCGTCAGCCAGGGCTCCAGGTGCAGCTCAGCCTGGCCGCGCAGCTGCTGCAACCAGGGCCAACGTGCTGGCGAACCACTACTGGGCAGGTGGGTGGGCTGGAGCTGGGCAGAAGCCAGAGCGGTCACCCTGCGGAACGGCGGCGGGCACCGAAATGGTCCACCAACAACTGCTCGAGCACCTCGGGCAGGTCGCTGAGCGGCACCCCCTTGTCATGCAGCTCCGCCAGCTTCGGCTCGGCATCCATGGATCCGCCCAGATAGATCTTGGCCGCCTCCACCATCTCACCGTCCTTGCGGGCCTTGGCCCCCATCAGCCCGATCTGACCCATGTAGGGCTGGCCGCAGGCGTTGGGGCAACCGGTCCAGTGCATGCGCACCGCCTGCGGGAGCTCGACGCGGCGCTCCAGCTCATCGAGCACCGCCTGGGCCGTGCCCTTGGTGGGGATCAAGGCCAGGTTGCAGTAGGCATTGCCCGTGCAACTCACGGCCTCGGCCTGCAGGGGCGAGGGATCGGGGCGCAAGCGCTGCAGCAGCGGCTCGGCCAGCACCGCCTCGAGGCGATCGCTCGGCACATTGACGATCATCAGGTTCTGGGCCTCGGTGAACCGCAACTCCCCACTGCCATAGGCACGGGCCAACCGGGCCAGCTCCGCCATCGCCGCCGCATCCAGCCGGCCCATCGGCACATGCAGCCCCAGCCAATGGAGGCCGTCCTGCTTCTGCGGTTGCACCCCCAGCCCCGTGCGGGGCGCCCGCGTCACAAGGTGACGGCCATCGTGGGGCAGGGCAGTCGCCGGGCCACCAGCTTGCTCTGGGCCCAGCTCGGCCTCCAGCTCGGCCCAGGTGTCGAGCACAGCCTGGCGATAGACCTCCAGGCCCAGGGCCTCGATCAGATACATCAGCCGGCTCTTGTTGCGCTGCTGGCGGTTGCCGCAGCGCTCGAAATGGCGCAGCACCGCCAGGGTGAAGCCCGGCAGCTGATCCCCCCGCAACCAGAGCCCCAGGGGAATGGCCAGCGCATTGCGCTGGGCCGAGAAGAAGCCCCCCACCATCACGGTGAAGCCCAGCTCACCCTGGTGGTGGGCGGGCAGAAAGGCCAGGTCGTTGTGCAACAGGAAGCTGTCCGGCGCCCCACCCACCGCCACATTGAATTTGCGCGGCAGGTTGCGGGGACCGGCCGGCCCCAACAGGGCCGCCTGGATCGCCTCCACCAGGGGCCGGGTGTCGACGATCTCCTCGGGATCCAGGCCAGCGAGGGGGTTCCCCGTGATGTTGCGGGGGTTGTCGTGGCCCGACTGGCGGCTGGTGAGGCCCACCTGCTCAAGCGCCGCCATCAGCGGTGCCATGTCTTCAAGGAGCAGACCCCGCAGCTGGATGTTCTGCCTGGTGGTGATGTCGGCGCTGCCGTGCTCGCCGCAACGGTCGATCGCCTCGGCCAACAGCTCCAGCTGGTCGGCACGGATCACGCCATTGGGCAGGCGCAGCCGCACCATGAACCGCCCCGGCGTGACCGGCCGGAAGAAGATACCCAGCCACTTGAGCCGGATCGTGAGGGTGGCCTCGTCGAGCGCCTCCCAGCCTTGCCGGCCCAGCTCCTCCAGGCGGGAGGCCAGATCCAGGCCACAGAGCTCGGCCTTGGCCTGCTCAACCTTGCTGAGCTGGGGCTGATCGGGCAAGGGCTGATCGGCTGGCAGACCGGCAGGAAGGGGGGATGACGCGCTGGTCATGGAGGGACTGGGAAACCCCACCCAGAAAGCAAGCCCGCCGAAACGCTACTGCCCCCAACTGGCCTGAAACCAAGGCCCCAGGGCCAAGGGTGCGCATGGGCTCTGCCACCCCGCACACGCTCACCCCATAACGTGAGGGCCCTCCCCTGTTTGCGATGGGCGCTCGCCAATCCCTCTCCGCCCTGCTGATTGCCGCCGGTGTGGCCTGGCTTGCCCCGCTCGATGCCCAGGCAGGCCCCCTCCTGCGCCGCGCCCAGGAACGCAAGGCCTGCCAGGAGTTCGCCGGCAAACTGCAGGCCGCCTCCGGCAACCCCCAGCAGGCCCAGCTGGTGTACCAGCAGGGTGTGCTGAAGCTGGTGGAAACCTTCGGCGAAAACCCCTGCGGCGACATTCCCGCCCCCACCACCGCTGCACCCGCTGCTGCACCGGCTTCGGCCGTCCCGGCAACAACAGCACCGGCCACCCCAGCGGCTGCCACCACCACCACCAAGGCTGCCAATCCCCAGCAGGCGCAGGCCTGCCAGGAGTTCGCCGGCAAATTGCAGGCCGCCCAGGGAAATCCCGCCCAGGCCCAGCAGATCTATGCGATGGGCAACCAGAAATTGAGCGGCATGTTCGGCCCCAACCCCTGCCCCCAGATCAAGGCCCCCTGACCGCCATCCCTTGTCGCTCTCCCGCCCCTCCACCTTCTTCTGCGCCTTTCTCACCCTGCTCAACGACCGGCTGGGCGAGAGCATCGTGTTCCCGCTGCTGCCCTTTCTGCTGGCGGGGTTCACCGACGACGGCCGGGTGCTGGGTCTGCTGGCGGGCAGCTACGCCATCGCCCAGTTCGCCTTCACCCCCCTGATCGGCGCCCTGAGCGACCGCTTCGGCCGCAAGCCGGTGATCAGCATCTGTGTGGCGGGCTCAGTGCTGGGCCTGGCCCTGTTCGCCCTCACCATCAGCCTGCCCTGGGCCACCCTCTGGCCTGCGGCCCAGGCCGCCGGGCTGCCCCTGGCCCTGCTGTTTGGGGCACGGTTGATCGACGGCGTCAGCGGCGGCACCGCCGCCACCGCCAGCGCCGTGCTGGCCGACATCTCCCCGCCGGAAAAACGGGCCAAGGCCTTCGGCCTGATCGGCGTGGCCTTCGGCCTGGGCTTCATCCTCGGCCCAGCGTTGGGGGGAATCCTGGGCCGCCTGAACGTCACCCTGCCCCTGCTGGTGGCCGTGGCCATCGCCGTGCTCAACCTGGTGCTGGTGCTCACCCTGCTGCCGGAAACCCACCCGGTGAGCGCCCGCCGCGCCATGCCCCGCAAACGGGATCTCAACCCCTTCACCGCCCTGCAACGGGTGTTCACCAACCCCCAGGTGCGGCGCCTGTGTGTGGCCTTCTTTCTGTTCTTCCTGGCCTTCAACGGCTTCACCGCCGTGCTGGTGCTGTATTTCAAGCAGGCCTTCAACTGGGGACCCGGCCTGGCCGCCGCGGCCTTCCTGGTGGTGGGCGTGGTGGCCACCGTGGTGCAAGGCGGGCTGATCGGTCCGCTGGTGAAGCGGTTCGGCGAATGGCGCCTCACCCTGGCCGGCCTGGGCTTTGTGATCGCGGGCTGCCTGCTGATCCCCCTGGCCACCCGGGCCAATGCCCAGCCGGTGGTGTTCAGCGCCGTGGCGATCCTGGCCCTAGGCACGGGCCTGGTTACCCCCTGCCTGCGCAGCCTGGTGTCACGCCGGCTCGACAGCGAGGGCCAGGGTGCGGCCCTGGGCAGCCTGCAGGGGCTGCAGAGCCTGGGCAGTTTCCTGGGGCCACCCCTGGCGGGCCTGGCCTACGAGACCACCGGCCGCCAGAGCCCCTTCTGGCTGGGCATCACCCTGCTGGTGGGCGTGGCCCTGCTGGTGGCCGGTGGCCTGCCGGGCCGACCAGCGGCAGGGATGACAGCAGGGATACACGGGTCAGACGGTTGAGATTGCTACCTTTCCACTAACGAAAGCCAAGGCGTGGTATGGCGGAATCCCAGGCTGACGCGCCCCTGGCTCCTGAGCTCTACATCAATCGCGAGCTGAGCTGGCTGGAGTTCAACTACCGGGTGCTGGCTCAGGCCCTCGACGAACACACCCCGCTGCTGGAACAGGCGAAATTCAGCGCCATCTTCAGCAACAACCTCGATGAATTTTTCATGGTGCGGGTGGCTTCGCTGAAGTCCCAGATCGAAGCCGGTGTCAGCACTCTCAGCGACGACGGCCTCACCGCCCAGCAGCAGCTCCAGGCCATCCGCACCAAGCTGCGGCCGCTGCTGGAGATGCAGCAACAGCACTACCGCCATTCGCTGAAAAGCCATCTCTCCGACTACGGCATCCACCTGATCGACTACGCCAACCTCAACGGCTCCCAGAGGGAGTGGCTGGATGCCTACTTCCGAAACGCCATCTTCCCGGTCCTGACCCCCCTGGCGGTGGACCCCTCCCACCCCTTCCCCTTCATCAGCAACCTCAGCCTCAACGTGGCTGCCCTGGTGCGCGACCCCGACACCGGTCAGCAGGAGTTCGCCCGGGTCAAGGTGCCCCAGAAAAACCTGCCGCGCTTTGTGCACATCCCCACCGACCTGAGTGGCCAGCAGCCCGAGCCCGTGTACACCGCGGTGCCCCTCGAGCAGGTGGTGGCCTTCAACCTCGGCCTGCTGTTCCCCGGCATGCACGTGGAAGGGCACTACTTCTTCCGCGTCACCCGGGACGCCGACCTGGAACTGCGCGACCTGGAGGCCGACGACCTGATGGAGGCCCTGGAGGAGGGGCTGCGCAAACGCCGCCGGGGCGGCGAGGTGGTGCGGCTGGAGGTGGCCGATGAGATGCCGGAGGCGGTGGTGCAACTGCTGATGGAGGGCACCGCCGTGGAAGCCGAAGACGTCTACCGGATCAACGGTCCCCTGGGCCTCGACGACCTGATGAGCCTCCTGGCCATTCCCTTGCCCCAACTCAAGGAAAAACCCCACAAGGGCCGCACCGCCCCGGCCCTGGCGCGCACCCAGAAGGGCCAGCTGGAAGACGGGTCCATCAAGGCCGAGGAGTTCGAGAGCATCTTCTCGGTGATCCGCCGCGGCGACGTGTTGGTGCATCACCCCTACGACCTGTTCTCCACCTCCGTGGAGGAATTCCTCAACCAGGCCGCCGACGACCCCTCGGTGCTGGCCATCAAGATGACGCTCTACCGCACCTCCAAGGATTCAGCGGTTGTGGCAGCCCTGATCCGAGCGGCCGAGAACGGCAAGCAGGTGATGGCCCTGGTGGAGCTCAAAGCCCGCTTTGATGAAGACAACAACATCCAGTGGGCCAAACAACTTGAAGCCTCGGGCGTGCATGTGGTGTACGGCGTGTTGGGACTGAAGACCCACACCAAGATCCTGCTGGTGGTGCGCAAGGAAAAGGAGCGCCTCAACAGCTATGTGCACATCGGCACCGGCAACTACAACGCCAAAACATCCAGCCACTACACCGACATCGGCTTGCTCACCGCCCGTCCGGAATTCGGTGCCGACCTGGTGGAACTGTTCAACTACCTCACCGGCTTTTCCAAACAACAGAGCTTCCGTCGGCTGCTGGTGGCGCCGGTCACCCTGCGCAGCCGCATGGAAGGCCTGATTCGCCGGGAACTGGAGCACGCCCAAGCCGGCCGCGGCGGCCTCATCCGGGCCAAGATGAATTCCCTGGTGGATCCGGCGATCATCGCCCTGCTCTACGAAGCCTCCCAGGCCGGTGTGCAAATCGAGTTGGTGGTGCGGGGCATGTGCAGCCTCAGGCCCGGGCTGGCCGGCATCAGCGACAACATTCGGGTGGTGAGTGTGATCGGACGCTTTCTCGAGCACTCCCGGATCTTCTGGTTTGGCAATGGCGGCGAGGCCGAACTGTTCATCGGTAGTGCCGACTGGATGTCACGCAACCTGGACAGGCGTGTGGAAGCGGTGGCACCGATCGAGGATCCACGCCTCCGCCATCAACTCGAACAGATCCTCGATCTCTACCTGCATGACACCGGTGCGTGGCACATGGATAGCGAGGGGCACTTCAGTCAGCGCCAGCACGAAGGAGAGGCCCAGCTCGTGCAGCGGGAGTTGATGCGTCGCTGGCGCGGCGGTCTTGTACCTACCAGCTGAGGCTTTCCAGCACACGACATCGCATTGATTGGCAGCAATCCATACAGGAAGTCTTCCAAATCAATCCGTTGCACGGTGCCCTGCAGTGCTACATTCCGGCCAAATCCAATACGGAGGCTTGGGTGTGGGGACGCCTTTGCAATCCGCTTTGAACGTTGTTGACAGCAACGTTTCAAAGCCTTCGCCATCCTTGATGGCGACCAGTTCAGCGTCAACGGCAAAACCGAAGCCCACCGGGCCCCGGGCCGGCGGACGTCTCAGTGCCGATTCCATCGGCTGGTATCTGAGCACGATCGGCCGGGTGCCCCTGCTCACCGCCGCTGAAGAGATTGAGCTGGCGCACCACGTGCAGGCCGGCAAACGCCTCCAGCAGCTGCCTGCCGAAGAGCTCACCCCCAAGCACAAGCGCCAACTGCGCATGGCCCAACGGGCCCGCGATCGGATGATGGCGGCCAACCTGCGCCTGGTGGTGAGCGTCGCCAAGAAGTATCAGAACCAGGGGCTCGAATTGCTCGACCTGGTGCAGGAAGGAGCCATTGGCCTGGAGCGCGCCGTCGACAAATTCGATCCCGCCATGGGCTACAAATTTTCGACCTACGCCTACTGGTGGATTCGCCAGGGGATGACCCGGGCCATCGACAACAGCGCCCGCACCATCCGCCTGCCGATTCACATCAGCGAAAAGCTCTCCAAGATGCGGCGCATCAGCCGGGAGCTGTCGCACCGTCTGGGTCGCCAGCCCAATCGCCTGGAGCTGTCCCATGCCATGGACATGGCCCCCCAGGACCTGGAGGAGCTGATGTCCCAGAGCGCCCCCTGCGCCTCCCTCGATGCCCATGCCCGTGGCGAGGAAGACCGCAGCACCCTGGGCGAACTGATCGCCGACCCGGCCAGCAACGAGCACATGGACTCGATGGACCGGCACATCCAGAAGGAGCACCTGGGCACCTGGCTGTCCCAGTTGAATGACCGGGAGCAGAAGATCCTCAAACTGCGCTTCGGCCTGGAGGGCTCGGAACCGCTCACCCTCGCCGAGATTGGTCGCTTGATCAACGTGTCGCGGGAGCGGGTGCGGCAGCTGGAAGCCAAGGCGATCATGAAGCTGCGGTTGATGAGCAACTACCAGCAGGCCGCCTGAGCCCATGGCCGGCGGCTGGCCGCAACAGCTCTTTGGCGTTGCGGCGGTGGCCGGTTGGCTCACCCTGCTGGCGATCGCCGCCCGACAAGTGCGCCGGCGCTGGAATGGACAGCGGGAATGGAGCCGCAAGCTGGTGCACATCGGCACCGGAGCCGTGGTGCCGATCGCCTGGGCCTGCGGCGTCGACCGCCTGATCGCCGTGCCCGCCGCCGGAGCGATCACCCTGCTGGCCGCGTTCAACCACCGCTTCCGCCTGCTGCCGGCCATCGAAGATGTGGGCCGCGCCAGCTACGGCACGATCGCCTACGGCGCCTCAATCACCCTATTGCTGCTGCTGTTCTGGCCGGGACACCCGGCCGCGGTGGCCGCCGGCGTGCTGGTGATGGCGGTGGGCGATGGCCTGGCCGGACTGCTGGGCCCCTTGCTGGCCTCACCGAGCTGGCAGATCTGGGGGCAACGCAAATCGATCGTGGGCACCGGCGCCATGGCCCTGGGCAGCCTGGCGATGCTGCTGCTGGTGCGCCACTTGGCCGTGGCCGCTGGTCTGCCCCACCCCGGGCCCGCCGCCCTGCTGGCGATCGCCCTGGTGGCCGTCGCCCTGGAACAGGTGGCTGTGATGGGTATCGACAACTTCACCGTGCCATTGGCCGCAGGTTGGCTCTGGGAGCACCTCAGCTGATCACGGACCCTCGGTGCTTCCGCCCGGGACCCCTCAGGCCGTCACCAGGGAGCGGGCGGCCTGGGAGTCCCGCACCGCCTGAGCCAGGGTGTCGAGCACCTCTGTGGTGGTGGCCAGATCGATGCAGGCATCGGTGATGCTTTGGCCGTAGGTGAGGGCCGCCACATCCAGCTGGGCCAGATCGTTGGGGATCTTCTGACTGCCCGCCACCAGATGGCTCTCCAGCATCACGCCCATCACGTGGGTGGAGCCGGCGCGCA
>JBIIQK010000219.1:0-3533 GCA_044342135.1 Cyanobium sp. | reverse complement strand
CTGCGGCCCAGTGGCGCCCAGACCGCATCTGGGGCGGCTGCATCGGCCTGCTTTGGGAAGGGCTTGCCGGAGCGCATGTTGCCGGGCAGGGCTTCGGCAATCCGGTGGGGGTGGGGCAGCTTCATGTTCTCCATGTGCCCCACGAAATCCCGCTCGGTGGCGGCGCCGCCGAGCCGGGCGTTGAAGGCCCTTTCTTCGGCCACGGAGGTGACGCTGCGGCCGGTGTAGTCGTGGCCCGGATAGAGCAGGCAGGCCTCGGGCAACGACAGGATCTGCTCGGTGATCGAGCGGTAGAGGGTGGGGGCGTCACCCTGCTGGAAGTCGCAGCGGCCGCAGCCGCGCACCAGCAGGGCGTCACCGGTGAAGGCCATGGAGCGGTCGTCCAGCACGACGCTGATGCAGCCATTGGTGTGGCCGGGGGTGCTGCGCACCTCCAGATAGCGCCCGCCGAAGCGCACCTGGTCGCCGTGGTGCAGGGGCAGGGTCACGTTCTCGGCTCTTACCGCGGCCGCCAGGGCGATGGCGCAGCCGGTGGCCTGGTGCATCAGCCAGCTGCCGGTGACGTGGTCCGCATGGGCGTGGGTGTCGATCGACGCCACCAGATCGATGCCCAGTTCCCGGATCAGGGAGAGGTCACGGCCGTGCTGCTCGAACACCGGATCGATCAGCACCCCTTCGCCGCTGGGAACATCCACCAGCAGGTAGGTGAAGGTGCTGGTGTCAGCATCGAAGAGCTGGCGAAACAGCAGCGCGCCGCCGCCTGCAGCAGCCCGGAGGGAAAGGGGTGAGGCGGCGGAAGCGGGGAGGGGCATGGCGGAGGAATCACCGGCCAACGCACAGGAGGACGGTATTGCTATGACGATAGCCGCATAAAGGCGCGAACCGCCATGCCTGGGCGTTCTGCTGCATGATGCTTCTATCGACATAAGCAGTTGTCATGGGTTCCGCTGGCACCATGCCGTCTGCCGAGCTGCTGGAGGAGTACAGCCAGTTCTTCCGCCTGCTGAGTGAGCCGGCCAGGCTCCAGCTGCTCTGCCAGCTCCGCCAAGGGCCCATGGATGTGGCCTCCCTGATGGCGGCCACCGGGTTTTCCCAGTCACACATCAGCCGCCAGCTGGGCCAGCTGCTGAGGGCGGGGCTGGTGTGCTGCGAGCGGGATGGCGTTCGCACGATCTGGAGTGCCGAGGGGGAGCTGGTCGACGACCTCTGCGCCCTGGTGCAGACCAGGCTTCGCCAGCGGCTTCAGAGCCAGCTCGCCCAGCTCCAGTCGGCCTGAACGCACCAGGGCCAGCCAGAGGGGGCGATCAGCGGTGGTGCGTTCAAAAGGCGCCCCGTGGGGGGCGCCTTAGCACCGGTTGCCGATCATGGCCTTGGCATCTGGGGCTGGATCGGGTCGGGTGTGGGTGGGTCACTCAGGACCTGCTTGGGGCCTGGCAGGACAGGAGAGGGGATCACGTCTGGGAGAAGAGATGCTCGGGGCTTGACCTTCTCGGCTGTGATCCCAGCTCGGGTTATGCAGCCCGAGGGTTCAACACGGGGGAATCATCCATCGCATATCGCTTGGTGCAGCTAGGGGATGGCGTTCGCGCCACGCCACCGACATCGCTCGGGTTTCACGCATCGTGGCTGTACCTCCACTCGGTGCACCGGCTCGGGGGCATTCCTGGCCGGACTCTCTTGGGGGGTGAGGATCGGGTTGGCACCCGCCCTCCCCTCAACCTCAACGTACGCCCGTTTCCGGCTGGCGGGAGCCTGCTGGATGGGCCTGTTCCCGAACCTCCCTGCGTCCATGGGCCCCGGGCGCCATGCTGGCCCCACCGGCCCTGACGCCCCCCATGCCTGCCTCGGGAACCGCCTTCGCTGCGCTTCACCAGCACCTGCACCAGACGCGCCTGCTGGGCTCCATCAGCAGCACCCTCTATTACGACCAGAACACGGTGATGCCGGCCGCCGGTGCCGCCTGGCGTGGGGAACAGCTGGCCCTGCTGGCCGGGCAACTGCACGCACGCCAGAGCAGTGAGGCCTATGCCGAGCTGGTGGCAGCGGCCGAGGCCGAGCTCCAGGCCGATGCCCCACCCCAGCACCGCCGCAACCTGCAGCTGCTGCGGCTGGAGTTGGAGCGGCAGCGCTGCCTCGATCCCGCCCTGGTGAGTGCCCTGGCCAAAGCCCAGTCCCGCGGCAATGCGGTGTGGCAGGACGCCCGCGCCCGCCGCGATTTCGCCGCCTTCGCCCCAGCCCTGCAGGAGCTGATCGCCCTGCGCCGCCAGCAGGCCGCCCAGCTGGCGGATGCCGAACCGGTGGTGCGCACCCCCTGGGAAATCCTGGCCCAGCCCTTTGAGCCGGATGTGAGCAAGGCACGGCTCGAGGAGCTGTTTGCGCCGCTCAAGGCCGAGCTGCCCGCCCTGTTGGCGCAGGTGGCCGGCTCCGCCCAGGCCCAGCCCGCCGCAGCGGACTTGCCCGAGGCCCGCCAGGAGCAGCTCTGTGCCGAGCTGCTCGAGAGCTGGGGCTATGACGCCAGCCGCTGCCAGCGCTCCCGATCCGCCCACCCTTTCTCCTGCACCGTGGGGCCGGCCGACTTCCGCATCACCACCCGGGTGGTGCCGGGCCAGCCGCTCTCGGCCTTTCTGGCCACCGCCCACGAGTGGGGCCATTCGCTCTACGAACAGGGCCTGCCCCGCTCAGGTGACCACTACTTCCCCTGGCCCCTGGGGGAAGCCACCTCGATGGGGGTGCATGAGTCCCAGTCGCTGTTCTGGGAGTGCCGCGTGGCCCGCAGCCGCGCCTTCGCCGAGCGCTGGCACCCGCGCTTCTCGGCTGGCCTGGAGGGCGATCCCTGGAACGGCGCTTTCGGCTTCTGGCGCGCCCTCAACCCGCTCAAGCCCGGATTGATCCGGGTGGAGGCCGATGAGCTGAGCTACGGCCTGCACATCGTGCTGCGCTTTGAACTGGAGCTGGCCCTGCTGGAGCAGGACATGCCGGTGGAGGAGCTGCCTCAGCAGTGGAACCAGCGGATGCAGGAGCTGCTCGGCATCCAGCCCGCCCACGACGCCGAAGGCTGCCTGCAGGACATCCATTGGGCGGAGGGCCTGTTTGGGTATTTCCCCTCCTATGCCCTCGGCCATCTGATCAGCGCCCAGTTGGCGGAGGCCATGGAAGGCGAGCTGGGCAGCATCGCGGGGCGGGTGGCCGCCGCCGATGAGGCTAGCGTGCGCCACTGGTTGGCAGAACGGGTGTGGCCCCTCGGCCGCGCCGTGAATGGCGAGGAGCTGGTGCAGCAGGTGAGCGGCAGCCCCCTCAGCGCAGCCCCCTTCCTGCGCTACCTGCGCACCAAGCTGGAGCCGCTGCTGAAGCAGCCGTGAAGGGGGCCGCAGTGGCACTCCCTAAGATGCCGGCCTGCCGTTTGGAACCGCTGTATGGCGAACATCGACCACGCCCCGAGCCGCACGATGCTCAACCTGCTGCACGTGCTGCCGGCCTTCGCCGATGAAGCCGAGCTGCGTCTGAACGCCATCGTGGAGCTCAACTCCATGACG
>JBIIQK010000218.1:0-3535 GCA_044342135.1 Cyanobium sp. | reverse complement strand
AAGTTGCGCGTCAGGCGATGGCGCCAATCCCTCCACCAGGTCACTGACCAACGGTGCATCTACTGCGGCGAACGCTCCGAATCCATTGACCACGTGCATCCCCAGAGCCGGGGGGGCCTGAGCGTCACCGAAAACTGCGTGCCAGCCTGCCTGGCCTGCAACGGCCACAAAGGAGACTCCAACGCCTTCGAGTGGTACCGGCGCCAGTCTTTCTATGACCCGCGCCGGGCGATGGCCATCCGTGCCTGGACCGACGGGGACCTGCGCCTGGCCATGCGACTCCTGGACTGGGTGCACCCGGGCCAACCCCGGGAAGAGCCCGAACCTCACCAGACGCGACAGGCCTCGGCGCCGTTGTGGCGCTGGCAGATGGCCTCCTGAACCTGGGGCCGCTCCGGCGCAACCACCACGGCCACCAGCAGGAGCACGGCCGCCAACACCGCCGGCACCGGAAAGCCGCTGGCGGATGTCGACCGCCGCTGCCTGGCCGGCTGAACGGAGGTCGGGGAAACTGGAACCTGGAAGAGGCGAGCGGAACAAGCTGGAGCTGGGAATCCGGAGACCGTCATGGCCATCACTGTTGAGAGCTAATACAGATGTACTCATGACGACTGCGCTTGTCAACCCTGGGCGGCGATTGCTGGTGATCGGGGGCGGCTACACGGGTCTGCGACTGGCCCGGGCCGCCCAGCAGCGGGGCATGGCGGTACAACTGACCAGTCGCGAGCCCAGGCAGAGCGACGACGGACTGGCCTGGCTCCCCTTCAACAGCGCCTCGGAGCCCCCCGTTCTGCCCCCCCGCCACGCCCTCGACGGCACCACAGACGTGGTCGTGTCCGTGCCCCCCGAGGCGGGACTGGGCGACCCGGTGCTGCGACTGCTGGGGCCGATCCTGAAGGAGCTGCCGCTGCAATGGCTGGGCTACCTCTCCACCACCGGCGTCTACGGCGACACCGGTGGCGCCTGGGTCGACGAAACCGGCGCCACCGCCCCCCGACCCGGCCGCAGCCAGGCCCGACTCGAGGCCGAACAGGCCTGGCTGGCCAGCGGCCTGCCGGTGCAACTCTTCCGCCTGCCGGCGATCTACGGACCGGGGCGCTCGCCGTTTGAGGCCCTGGAAAGCGGCCGCAGCCGGCTGATCCACAAACCGGGCCAGGTCTTTTCGCGGGTGCACGTGGACGACATCGTGGGCTGCCTGCTGCACTGCCAGGCCCTGCCCCCTGGGCTCCGCCCGCCCGTGGTCAACGTGGTGGACAACTGCCCCTGCCCCTCCAGCGAGACCCTGGGCTATGCCGCCCATCTGCTGGGCCGCAAGCTGCCGCCCATGGAGCGCTACGACACCATTGCGGAGGCCATGAGTCCGATGGCCCGCAGCTTCTGGGCCGAGAACCGCCGGGCCAGCAATGGCCTGCTGCGCGACACCCTGGGCTACGCCCTGCGCTACCCCAGCTACCGGGAGGGTTACCGGGCCTGTCTGGCCGAAGAACGGGCCTCCGCAGGGGACGCAGCGCGCGGTGGCGGCGGGCAGTCCCCCAGATCACCGGGGTCGGCCACATAGGGCAGGCCCAGGTCCGCCAGCATGCGTCCCCAACGCATCTCGATCCAGCCCTTGCTGAATCCCGTTCCCAGACCCAGCACCAGACCCCCCAGCACCAACCAGCGCAGCATGGGCTCGTCCACCAGCAGCCAGGCCCCATCCAACCCCAGGCCCGTGCCGCTGGCCATTGCCCTGGGGGATCCGGCCGGCATCGGCGCCGAGGTGACCCTTAAGGCCCTGGCCCGACCCGAGTGGCGGCTGGACCCCAGCCGCCAACCCCTGCTGGTGGGCTGTCGGCGCTGGCTGGAAACCAGCTACCAGCAGCTGCGCCAGCACTGCCCGGAGCCGCTGCGGGATCCCGCCGAGCTGGAGATGGTCGACCTGCCCCTGGCCGAGCCCTGCCGGGCCGGAATCAGCACGCCGGCCTGCGGCGACGCCAGCTTCACCTGGCTCACGGCCGCCACCGAACAGGTGCAGAACGGACGCTGCCAGGCCCTTGTCACCGCGCCGATCGCCAAAGCCAGCTGGCATGCGGCCGGCCACCCCTACCCCGGGCAGACGGAGCGACTAGCGGAACTGGCGGGCCGCCCGGAAGCCTCCATGCTGTTCACCGCCCTGGCGCCCTCAGGCCAGTGGCGCCTGAATACCCTCCTGGCCACCACCCACATTCCCCTGGCGGCGGTGCCGCAACAGCTGGATGCGGCCCTGATCCAGCGCAAGCTGAATGCGCTGCTGGCCTTCTGCCAGCGGTTCCGCCCCAATCCCCACCTGGTGGTGGCGGGCCTCAATCCCCACGCCGGAGAAGCGGGACAGCTGGGCCTGGAGGAAGCCACCTGGCTGGCAGCGGCGCTGGATGCCTGGAGGCAGCACCACCCCCAGGTGCGGCTGGACGGACCGGTCCCGCCAGACACCTGCTGGCTGGGGGCAGCCAGCGCCTGGGCGGGGGGGAATTCCGGGCCGGATGGCTACCTGGCGCTGTACCACGACCAGGGCCTGATTCCGGTGAAACTGCTGGCCTTCGATGCCGCCGTGAACACCACCCTGGGGCTGCCGTTCCTACGGACCTCACCGGACCACGGCACGGGCTTTGCCATCGCCGGTCAGGGTCGGGCCAGGGCCGACAGCATGGCCGCGGCCCTGACCACGGCCCGGGATCTGGGCTGAGGGTCCTGGGGGACCGTCAGGCCGGCCGGACCCGCATCAACACCTGGCCAAACTCCACGGGCGTGCCGTTCTCCACCAGGATTTCCACCACCTCGCCGCCCACCTCGGACTCCAGCTCGTTCATCAGCTTCATCGCCTCGAGAATGCAGACGGTCTGGCCGACCTTGATCCGGGCGCCCACCTCCACGAAGGGGGCCTCACCGGGGGCCGAAGCCCGATAGAAGGTGGCCACCATGGGGGCCGTGACCTCCAGCAGATCGCCGCGACTGGCCGCAGCAGGGGGCGGTGGGGCCGAGGGCGCCACCGGCAGGGGAGCCGGAGCCGCCAGGGGCAGCACTTGGGCTGGGGCTGGGGAGGCCTGGATCACCGCTGTCGGAGCAGCGCCCGGCAGATTGCGGCGCACCTCGAGGCGAAAGTCATCTCCTTCGAGCTTCAACTCCTGGATATCGCTGTCGCCCAGGAGATCCAGAAGCTTGTGGAGTTGGTCGTGGTTGAGCTGCATGGCGATCAGTTCTCCCGACCGAGGTAGCTGTCGGTGCGCGTGTCAATTTTGATCTTCTCGCCGATCGAGAGGAACAGGGGCACCATCACCTGGGCTCCGGTCTCAACGATGGCGGGCTTGGTCCCACCGGTGGCGGTGTCGCCTTTCACGCCGGGATCGGTCTGGGTGATTTCGAGCACCACCGAGTTGGGCAGCTCCACTTCAAGGGGCTTGCCATTCCAGGCCACCACGTTCACCTCCATGCCCTCCTTGAGGTACTTGCGACTCTCGCCGATCTGCTTGGCGGTGAGCCGGGTCTCCTCATAGGAGCCCATGTCCATGAACACGTAGTC
>JBIIQK010000022.1:0-12256 GCA_044342135.1 Cyanobium sp. | reverse complement strand
TCCAGGGGCAGAAACTTGCGCCCATCCACCTGCAGGTTGGCGGTGGGCCAACCCAGTTCCCGGCCGAGGCCCCGGCCGCGCACCACCGTTCCACTGAAGCGGTAGGGCCGCTCGAGCAAGCGGCGGGCCTCGGCCACATCCCCAGCCGCCAGGGCCCGGCGAATCCGACTGCTGCTCACCCGCTCCGGGCCATCCCAGAGCATCGGCAGCACCTGCACATCGATGCCGTGGCGCTGGCCGATGGCTGCCAGCGCCTGGCTGTCGCCACTGCGGCCGGCCCCGAAGCGGAAGTTGTCACCCACTGCGATGCGCTGGGCCTGCAACTGAGCCACCAGCACCTGCTCCACGAAGGCCTCGGGGCTGAGGGCCGCCAGCTCGGTGGTGAAGGGCACCAGCACCAGCTGCTCAATGCCCAGGGGCTCCAGCAGGTGCAGCTTCTCGGCCGGCAGGTCCAGGCGCAGCCGCGCCTCACCGTGGAGCACCTCGCGGGGATGGGGCCAGAAGCTCACCACCGTCGGGGTTGCCCCACACTCCTTTAAAGCCGAGCCGGTGACGGCCGCGATCACGCGCCGGTGGCCCTGGTGCAGGCCGTCGAAACTGCCGAGGGCAATGGCCGTGGGCCGCCGCGCGTCCTGGGGTGATCGCAGGGGTATCAACGCTACGGAACCCAAAGGCAACAGGAGCCAAATCGATCCTCCCATGGCACCTTTGGGGCCTGTTCTCCTCGCGATGGCTGAATGGCTGACCGCCTCGACCTGCAGCTGATCGCCGCAGCCCTGCGGCGCATGGGCTGGGTGCGCTTCTGGGCCCAGGTGGTGCTGGGTGTCGTGGTGGTGGGCGTGCAGCTGTTCAACAACATCGGCGGCCGGCTGGCCGCCAATTCATCCCGGGCCCTGGGCCTGGGGCCGGGCATTTCGCTCACCACCCTCGCCTTCCTGCTGCTGCTGTGGTGCATCTGGCAGAGCTGGCTGGTGGTGCGCTGCGGCCGGGCCCTGGCCAGCCCCGTGCACCCCAGCAAGGGGGAAACGGCCCGGCTGATCAAACGCGGCGTGCTCGCCGACCTGGTGGGCATCACGCTGGCGGTGGTGGGGTATCAGTCGCTGGCGGGCAGCCTGTTTGTGCAGGCCTCCCAGCAGGTGCCCGGGTTCTTCGGGGCCCAGATCCAGGCCACCCCGGGAGCGGCCGGCCGGGTGGTGGGGCTGCCGATCACCTCGATCGAGATGCTGTCGGTGCTCGGCAACACCCAGGTGCTGTTCGCCCACCTGATCGGGCTGTGGATCAGCCTCTGGTTACTGCAACGGATTTACCGGTCAGCTTGACGTTGCGCTCAGCCAGATCAGCCGCGGGAGCTACGGCTGCATCGACGCCAGTTCCGGCAGGTCGCGGGTGACCCCACGCCAGAAAATGTCGGGCTGGAGCGGGGTGAGCGAAGCCCCGCCGCCGTTGATCTGGCCCACATCGGTAGGCCAGGCCGGCGGCCCGGACACCTGGGCTTCCAGGTCGTTGACCACCTCGCCAGCCAGCCAGTAGTAGGTGTGCCCGCGGGGGTCCACCCGCTGCTCGAACTGGTCGGTGTAGCGGCGCACCGCCGAGCGGCACCAGCGCAGCGGCCCGATCGCTTCGGCTGGTCTGGGGGGAACGTTGAGGTTGAGCAGCATGTTCTCAGGCCAGCCCTGGGCCAGCATCTGCTCCGCCACATCGAGGGCCAGCCGGGCCGCCGGCGTGAACTGGCGCCACTGGAAGTCGGCACTGCTGACAGCCAGAGCTGGCAGCCCCTCGATCGTGCCTTCCATCGCGGCGCTCACGGTGCCGGAATAGATCACGTCCGTGCCCAGGTTGGGGCCGTGGTTGATGCCGGACAGCACCAGATCCGGCCACTCATCCAGCAGGGAAAAGAGGGCGAGCTTGACGCAATCGCTGGGGGTGCCACTGCAGGCCCAGGCCTGCACCCCATCGTCGAACAGCTCATCGGCCCGCTCCGCCCGGATGGGGGTGTGCAGGGTGAGGCCATGGCCGGTGGCGGAGCGCTCCTGATCCGGACACACCACACTCACCTGGTGGCCGCGGGCGAGGGCCGCGTTGGCCAGGGTGCGGATGCCTTCGGCGAAGACCCCATCGTCGTTGCTGATCAGGATCCTGAGCGGTGCCATCGGGCCCAGCGCCATCTCGCCGCAAGGTAACTGGGGCGGCTCCTTACAGTCGCCATTCCCTCAGCCCCTGCCGTGAGCGCCACCGTGTCCCTGCAGCAGCTCACCGACCAGCTTCAGGAGCTGGAAACCCAGGCGGCGGCCGAGATCTCTGCCGCCACCACCGCCGCTGAGCTCGAACAGCTGCGGGTGGGGCTGCTGGGCAAGAAAGGGCGCCTCTCGGGCGTGCTCGGGGCCATGGGCAAGCTGCCCGGCGACGAGCGCCCGTTGATCGGCCAGCGGGCCAACGTGCTCAAAGACCAGGTGCAGGCGCTGCTGGGCGAACGGCTGACGGCCGTCAACAGCGCGGCCATGGCCGCGCGCATCGCCCGCGAGAGCATCGATGTCACCGCGCCCTGCAGCTACACACCGCCGGGGCACCGCCACCCCTTGATCAGCACGATCGAAGAGATCGTCGACATCTTCTCCGGCCTGGGCTACCGGGTGTCGGAAGGCCCCGAGATCGAAACCGACTACTACAACTTCACCGCCCTCAACATCCCTGAGCACCATCCAGCCCGGGACATGCAGGACACCTTCTACCTGGAGGACGGGCGCCTGCTGCGCACCCACACCTCACCGGTGCAGATCCGCTACCTGGAGAACAACCCGCCGCCGGTGCGGGTGATCGCTCCGGGCCGGGTGTATCGCCGCGACGCCGTGGATGCCACCCATTCACCGGTGTTCCACCAGGTGGAGGTGCTGGCCATTGATGAGGGCCTGGATTTCAGCCACCTGCGCGGCACCGTCACCGCCTTCCTGCAGCAGTTCTTCGGCGATCTGCCGGTGCGCTTCCGGGCCAGCTACTTCCCCTTCACCGAGCCCAGCGCCGAGGTGGACGTGCAGTGGCGCGGCCGCTGGCTGGAGGTGATGGGCTGCGGCATGGTCGACCCCGCCGTGCTCACCGGCATGGGCCTCGATCCGGAGCGCTGGAGCGGCTTCGCCGCCGGCCTGGGCGTTGAGCGTTTCTGCATGGTGCGCCACGGCATCGACGACATCCGTCGCCTGTACACCAGCGATCTGCGTTTCCTCGAGCAGTTTTAACCGGGCGGATTCAGAGGGGCCCCATAAACTCAGGCAGCCCCCCGCCTCCCGATCGGTGCCCCGCGTCGGACTGATCGTGAATGACGGCAAGGACCTGGCCCTGTCCACGGCCGATGCCATTGAGGCCCGCTTCCGTGCGGCCGGCTATGGCGTGGTGCGGGTGAGCAGCTCCGGCGGCATGGTGGGGTTCGCCAACCCCGACCAGCACCTGCGCACCCGCGGCTATGCCGCCTGCGTGCCGGCCGACTTCGACCGCGACCTCAGCCTGGCGGTGGTGCTCGGCGGCGACGGCACCGTGCTCTCGGCCGCCCGCCAGACCGCCCCGATCGGGGTGCCGATCCTCACGGTCAACACCGGCCATCTCGGCTTTCTGGCGGAGGCCTACCTGCACCAGGTGGAGGCGGCCCTCGACCAGGTGCTCACCGGCGAGTGGACGGTGGAGGAGCGCACGATGCTGATCATCAGCGTCATGCGCGGGGACCAGCGGCGCTGGGAGGTGCTCTGCCTCAACGAGATGGCCCTGCACCGCGAGCCGCTCACCTCGATGTGCCATTTCGAGATCGCCATCGGCCGCCACGTCCCGGTGGACATCGCCGCCGATGGCGTGATCCTCTCCACACCCACGGGCTCCACCGCCTATGCCCTCAGCGCCGGCGGCCCGGTGATCACCCCCGACTGCCCGGTGCTCCAGCTCACGCCGATCGCACCCCACTCCCTGGCCTCCCGCGCCCTGGTGTTCAGCGACCGGGAGCCGGTGACCGTGTTTCCGGCGACGCCGGAGCGGCTGATGATGGTGGTGGATGGCAGCGCCGGCTGTTACATCTGGCCCGAAGATCGGGTTCTGGTGCGCCGCAGTGAGCAGCCGGTGCGGTTTGTGCGGCTGGCCGACCACGAGTTCTTCCAGGTGTTGCGCAACAAGCTGGGCTGGGGCCTGCCCCACGTGGCCAAGCCCGGCAACGGCACAGCGCCATGAGCGACCCGCTGATCCTGCTGCTGGGCCCAGAGGCCCAGGCCCTGGCAGCGCGCCTGGAGGCCTCCGGCTACGCCTGCTGCAGCGAGGGGCAGGACCCGGAGGGGAGTCCGGATGCCGTGCTGCTATCGGCGGGGGAGGCCGGCCGCATCGCCGCATTGCGGGCCCGGTGGGGCAACGTGCCCCTGCTGCTGGACGTGGGCGATGACACCGTGGAAGCCCGGGTGTACTGCCTCAGCTCCGGCGCCGACGACTTCTGGCTCTCCAGCCTCGGCCCCAGCGATCTGTTGATGCGGCTGCGGCTGCATCTCGATCTCACCCGCCGCGCCAATGTGCCCGCCCAGTTGCTGCAGGTGGCCGACCTGGTGGTGAACCCGAGCACCCGCCAGGTGAAACGCGGCCCCCGGCCCGTGGGGCTGACCTCGCGGGAATACCAGCTGCTGCTGCTGCTGCTGGAGCGCAAGGGCACCGTGGTGAGCCGGGATCTGATCCTGCGCCAGGTGTGGAACGACGATCAGGCCACCACCAGCAATGTGATCGAGGTGTACGTGCGCTACCTGCGCCAGAAGCTGGAGGAGGGCGGCGAACGGCGGCTGATCCACACGATTCGCGGCCAGGGCTACTGCCTCAGCGAGCGCCTGCCCCAGCTGGAGGGCCGCAGCTGATGGCCCCCCGTGCCTGGGGGGCGGCCCTGGGGCTTCCCGGGGTGGCAGCCCTGCTATGCGGCTTCACGCCGCCGCCCCAGCAGCTGCCGATCGAGGCCCGCTGGTGCCTGGCTAACAGCCGATGCATCCAGTTGGAGGTGGCGGATGAGTCCCACGAAAAGAGCAAAGGCCTGCAGCTGCGCCCCCCCCTACCGCCCCTGAGGGGCATGTGGTTTCCCTTCAGCCCGCCGTCGCTGGCGCGGTTCTGGATGCACCGCACCCCCGAGCCCCTCGACATGCTGTTTGTACGCGGCGGCCGGGTGGTGGCCATCGAGGCCCACACCGAACCCTGCCTCCACCTGCCTTGCCGCAGCTACGGCCCTGAGGAACCCGTCGATGGAGTCGTCGAACTGGCCGCCGGCCAGGCCGCAGCCCAGGGCATCCGTGTGGGCAGCCCGGTTCGGATTGAGCCGGTGACGGTCAGCCCAGGCCAGCCGCAGGCAAGACCCCCTTCAGCACCAGCACGGGATTGAGCGGCGCCAGGCGGGTGCCGTCGGCCAGAGGCGCACCGCGCCAGGCCTGATGTTGGGCTACCGCCACCCGGCAGCCGGCCTGCTCCAGCAGGGGCCTCAGCTCTGCCAGGGCCTCCAGCGTGGCCAGCGGGATCACCACCACCCCACCGGGCCGCAGGCGCTGCAGCACCGCCGCCAGCACAACCGCCCGCTCGCGGCCGCCGCCGCCGATCAGCACCCGATCGGGATCGGGAAGTTGGGCCAGCGCCTCGGGCGCCCGGCCCTCCTGGATCCCCGCCGGCCGCACCCCCAGCCGCTCGGCATTGGCGGTGATCAGCGCTGCCGAGCCGCCCCGGGCCTCCAGCGCCCAGAGGGCCAGGCCAGGCCGCAGCCGCAGGGCCTCCAGGCCCGCCGACCCCACGCCCGCTCCCACGTCCCAAAGCACGCCGGCCGCAGGCAACTCCAGATCGGACAGCAGCTGGATGCGCACCTCCCGCTTGGTCATCAGGCCCGGGCGGTCGTCGTGCTGCAGGAACAGGCCGTCATCCAGGCCGAACAGGGGCAGGGCAGCCGGGTCGGCGGGCGGCGGCGGTGGCTCGGCGATCAGCAGCACCAGGTGCAGGGGATCGCAGTCGACGGGCAAGGGCGCCTGGGGGGCCAGGCGCTGCACCCGCTCCTCAGGGTGGCCAAGCCGCTCGCACAGCCAACAGGCGTAGGCCGCCTCCAGCCCTGAGGCCGCCAGGATCCGCCGCACCTCCTCCGCGCCGCCGCGGCCCGGGTCAGTGAGCACCGCCAGGGCGGCAGGCCGTTTCTGCAGGGCCGCCGCCAGGGGTTCGGGGTCCCGGCCATGCAGGCTGATCCAGCTGGCGTCCTGCCAGGGGCGACCGAGGCGGGCGAAGGCCAGCTGCAGGGAGCTGGGGGCCGGATGGAAGCGCAGCCGCTCGGCGCCGAAGTGCTGCAGCAGCAGCCGGCCGATGCCAAACCAGAGCGGGTCACCGCTGGCCAGCAGCACCACCGGGCGGCCCGCCGCGAGGGCGTCCTCCACGGGGCCGAAGATCTGTTCCGGTCGGTCGCTGGCCAGGAGCTGGGGAGCGTCACCGTCCGCCAGCACCCGGCCAGCGGCCCGCTCCTCCTGCCACCAGGCCGGCAGCTCCGCCAACAGCCTCGCCGGGGCGAACACCAGCCGGGCTCGGCGCAACAGCTCCAGGCTGCGGGGGGCCAGGCCTGCCACGCCACCGGCATCGGTGCCGATCACCTCCAACACGGCCTGCTCCGCCAGGGCTCCCCACGGTCACTGGAGCCATGATGCTCAGCCAAGTGCCCCCCGGCCTGGCCATGAGCGACCGCCGCCAGCGGATTCACGACCTGGTGCTCGCCCTGCTGGCCCAGCAGGGCGACCTGGAGCTGCTGGCCGGCGACGGCACGGGCCTGCCCAGCGGCGATCCGGGCAACTGGATCGAGCGCAACCGCCGCGTGGTGCAGCGCTACCAGGCGCTGGTGCGCTCCGCCGTCACCCTCGACGCCCTGGTCGACCAGGAGGTGAACGGCGGCTTCCAGTCCCAGGCCAGCGACCTCTGACAAGCTGGGCGCACCTTTTCTGGCCCCATGGCGCGCTTCGGCCTCTCTGCCCTGACCACGCTGCTCAAGGGCAAGGGGTCCCCGCGGGCCGGCGCTACGGGTGGCAAGGCGCCCGCTGCCAGCTGGAGCCGGCCCTTCGGCCTGGGCTGGGAGCAGCCCTACACGGTGCGCTACGCCAGCAACCTGGACGACGGCCCCAACCACGGCATGCCCCTGGGGGGCTTCGGCGCCGGCTGCATCGGCCGTGCCCCCGATGGCAGCTTCAACCTCTGGCACCTCGATGGCGGTGAGCACTGGTTCGGCACCCTGCCCGACTGCCAGTTCGCCCTGTTTGAGAGCGACGACCAGCAAAGCCGGGCCCATGCCCTGGCGGTGAAACCCCCGGTGGATGCCTCCCGCCCCGAGGCCGGCGAGCCCCTCAGCGCCTGGAGCTGGTACCCCGCCAGCACCGTCGAGCAAGCCACCGGCACCTATGCCGCCCGCTATCCCCTCAGCAGCACCCACTATTCGGGCGTGTTTCAGGCCGAGGTGAGCTGCGAAGCCTTCAGCCCGATCCTCCCCGGCGACTACCAACGCACCAGCTACCCAGTGGCGGTGTTCGTCTGGACGCTCACCAACCCCACCAACCGCCCGCTCGACCTCTCGCTGCTGCTGAGCTGGCGCAACACCACGGGCTGGTTCACCAACACCGACCCCACGGCCGCGGTCGAATTCCGCGACGACGGCAGCCCGGAGCACAACTACGTGCCAGCCATTGGCCGCTGCCAGGGCCAGCGCAACCGCTGGGTGGAGGGGGACACCCTGCTCGGCGTGCTGCTGGAGGGGGAGCGCTCCACACCCATCTCCGAGGGGCAGGGCCAGTGGTGCATCGCCACCGATGCCGCCCGACCAGGGGTGACCATCCAGCGCTGCAGCCGCTGGGATCCCAGTGGTAGTGGCGCCGAGCTGTGGGAGTCCTTCGCCCGGGATGGCTCCATTCCCGACAGCAACAACGACCGCCGCAGCGGCGACCAGGGTCCGGCCAGCGCAGCCCTGGCGGTGCAATGCCACCTGGAGCCAGGGCAGAGCCTCGAAATCCCCCTGGTGATCAGCTGGGATCTGCCGGTAACGGCCTTCGCCACCGGCACCCGGGCCCTGCGCCGCTACACCGATGTGTTCGGCAGCAGCGGCGACAACGCCGCTGCCATCGCTGCCGAGGCCCTGCGGGACTGGCGCGACTGGCGCGCCCAGATCGAGGCCTGGCAGCGGCCGGTGCTGGAGCGGGCCGACCTGCCCGAACCCCTGCGCATGGCGCTGTTCAACGAGCTCTATGACCTGGCCAGCGGCGGCAGCCTTTGGAGCGCCGCCTCGGCCGACGATCCGGTGGGACGTTTCGGCGTGCTCGAGTGCCTCGACTACGCCTGGTACGAGAGCCTGGACGTGCGGCTCTACGGCTCCTTTGCCCTGCTGCAGCTCTGGCCCGAGCTCGACAAGAGCGTGCTGCGCAGCTTCGCCCGCGCCATCCCCGCCGCCGATGCCACCCCCCGGCCGATCGGCTGGTACTTCACCCAGGGCAAGGGCCGGGTGGAGGCCGCCCGCAAGCTAGCCGGGGCCACCCCCCACGACCTGGGCGCCCCCAACGAGCGGCCCTGGGATGCCACCAACTACACCGCCTACCAGGACTGCAACCTCTGGAAGGACCTGGCCAGCGACTACGTGCTGCAGGTGTGGCGCACCTTCAGGCTGGCTCCCAGCGGCGAAGACCTGCGTTTCCTGGCGGACTGCTGGCCGGCGGCGGTGCAGGCCCTCCGCTACCTGAAAACCTTTGACGCCAACAACGACGGCCTGCCCGACAACGGCGGCGCTCCCGACCAGACCTTCGACGATTGGCCGCTCAAGGGGGTGAGTGCCTACTGCGGCGCCCTCTGGATTGCGGCCCTGGAGGCAGCCCTGGCCATGGCCCAGCGGCTCCAGCTGGATCTGGGGCTCGACACCAGTGGCGAGCAGCGCGAGTTCGGCGGCTGGCTGGAGCAGAGCCGAGCCAACTTCGACACCCTGCTGTGGAACGGCGAGTACTACAACATCGATGCCGAGAGCGGCACGCCCGTGGTGATGGCCGACCAGCTCTGCGGCGACTTCTACGCCCGTCTGCTGGGCCTGCCCGCCGTGGTGGCCGATGAGCGAGCCCGCAGCGCCCTCCAGGCGGTGAAGGAGGCCTGCTTCGAGGGCTTCCGCGGCGGCCAGCTCGGGGTGGCCAACGGCCTGCGCCGCGACGGCACCCCCCTCGATCCCAACGGCACCCACCCGCTCGAGGTGTGGACGGGCATCAACTTCGGCCTGGCGGCCTACTACCGCCTGATGGGCGAGACCGGCACCGCCTTCGCCATCACTGGAGCAGTGGTGCAGCAGGTGTACAGCGGCGGGCTGCAGTTCCGCACCCCGGAAGCGATCACGGCGGTGAACACCTTCCGCGCCTGCCACTACCTGCGGGCCATGGCGATCTGGGCGGTGTGGGCCACCCACACCGACTGGCAAGCCATTCCCGGGGCGGAGCGCCAACCATGAAGCCCTTGCTCGCCCTGCTGCTGGCACCGCTGCTGGCGATCACCCTGATGCTCGGCGGGCCCGCGCCTGCCCAGGCCCTGGTGCATGCCCACAACGATGAGAACGGCACTCCGGTGGTGCGCAGCCTCGAGAGCCTGCGCGATCTCGACTACCAGAGCTGGCAGGTGGTGGCCTACCGGGAAGGCCCGCCGGGCGGGCCCCTGAAGCTGCGGATCGTCGGCTACCCCGGCAAGGTTCGGCTCGACCACCCCACCGCCCTGCAGGTGCAGAGCGGTCGCTTCCACTGGGACCTGGCCGATGTGACCCTGGCCAATCCCCAGCTGGCGGCCGACGGCCGGGCCGCCGCCGCCGAATTCGACCTGGCCCCGCTGCTGGCCGACCTGCACCAGGACCGGCCCCTGCGCCTGGTGCTGCCGGGGGTGTTCGTGGAGCTGCCCGTGCCCCCCTTCGTGGTGGCCGAATGGCGCAGCCTGCCCAGCGCAGCGGGATGACCCCGTGACCAACCCCTCGGCCCCCTGGGCCCCCTGGATGCGGCGGGCCCTGCAGCTCGCCGCGCTGGGCGCGGGCCGCACCAGCCCCAACCCCCTGGTGGGGGCGGTGGTGCTGGATGCGGCCGGCCAGCTGGTGGGTGAGGGCTACCACGCCCGCGCCGGCGAGGCCCACGCCGAGGTGGGCGCCCTGGCCCAGGCGGGCGAACGGGCCCGGGGCGGCACCCTGGTGGTGACACTGGAGCCCTGCTGCCACCAGGGCCGCACGCCCGCCTGCAGCACCGCGGTGATCGCCGCCGGCATCACCCGGGTGGTGGTGGCCATGGTGGATCCCAATCCCCAGGTGGGCGGCGGCGGCCTGGCCCAACTGCGGGCCGCCGGCATCACGGTGATCACCGGGGTGGCCGAAGCCGAAGCCCGTGCCCTCAACCGCGCCTTCTGCCACCGCATCGCCAGCGGCCGGCCCCTGGGCATCCTCAAGTGGGCCATGGGAATCGACGGCCGCACCGCCCTGAGCAACGGGGCCAGCCAGTGGATCAGCGGCCCGGCAGCCCGCGACTGGGTGCACCGCCTGCGCAGCCAGTGCGATGCGGTGATCGTGGGCGGCGGCACCGTGCGCGCCGACAACCCCCTGCTCACCAGCCGCGGCCAGCGCGACCCCGAGCCGCTGCGGGTGGTGCTCAGCCGCCACCTGGAGCTGCCCGCCACGGCCCAGCTCTGGGATCAGACCTCTGCCCCCACCCTGGTGGCCCATGGCCCGGAGGCCCCTGCTGAGGCCCGCCAGGTGCTCGATCAGCGCGGGGTCCCCCGGCTGGAGCTGGAGTGCTGCAGCCCCGGGGCCCTGCTGGAGGCCCTGGCCACCCGCGGCTGCAACCAGGTGCTGTGGGAGTGCGGGCCCGAACTCGCCGCAGCGGCCCTGCGCGACGGCTGTGTGCAGGAGGTGGCCGCCGTGATCGCGCCCAAACTGATGGGTGGCCTGCCAGCCCGCACGCCCCTGGGCGAGCTCGGCTTCACCGCCATGGCCCAGGTGCCCAGCTGGCAGGCCCTGGAGCCCGAGGCCCTCGGCGACGACTGGCTGTGGCGGCTCAGACCAGCTCCGGATGCAGCGGATCGCCCTTGAAGGGTCCCTCCACCGCCGCGGTGATCCAGCCCCCGTAGAACCCACCGGGCTGGGGCGTCACCCGCTCCCCATCCACCCAGCAGCCATCCATCAGGGCGGGGTAGACCGCCAGCCAGCCGGCCAGGGCGGCAAAGGCCTCACTGGGCTCCGGGTAGGTCCACACGGCCCGGCGCAGCCGGCGCTCGGCCGGTCCGCCCGGATCCGCCACCAGATCGAAATAGCGGGCCACCCCCTTCCACTCGCAGAAGCTGGCACCGGCACTGGGCTGCAGCAGGTGCAGCTGCACCGCCTCGGGCGGCAGGTAGACCGTGGGCGGATGGAAAGTTTCCAGCACCCGCAGGCTGCGGTGGGTGTCGGCGAGCAGCTGGCCGAGGGCCTCCACCCGCACGTGGGCGGCGCTCTCCACCAGCGCCGGTGGGCGCGGATAGTCGCAGACCCGCTCAACGGCTGCCGCCATGGTGGGCTCAGGCGAGGATGAAATTGCGCAACCGCCGACCTTCCGCCCCCGCCCGCTCCTGCAGCTCCGCATCGCTGAGGCTGGCCTCCTGCCGCTGCTGCGCGGCGATCACATCAGCCTCGTCCAGGGCGTAGCCGGCGCCGCGGGCCAGATCCAGGAAAGCAAACAACTCCAGGGGCTCCGCCAGTTGGGCCGCCAGCACCGGGGTCTGGCGGGCGTGCAGCAGGAAGGCATCCAGTTGCTCGAGGCTCACAGTTCCAGCTCCAACTGGGGCTGGTCTAGCCACAACGGCGCGCCATCGGCTTGCCAGTCGCCCGGGTCCCAGGGCAGCAGCAGGGGCTCGAGGGCCCGCAGGCCCGGACCATCGGCAGGCTCCAGCCAGGCTTCCTCGAGGCCCGTGGGAATCACCACCGGCATGCGCCGGTGGATCGGGGCCAGCAGGGCATTGGGGGCCGTGGTGAGCACGCAGCACGTGTCCAGCTCACTGCCATCGGGGCCGATCCAGCGATCCCACAGGCCAGCCAGCCAGAACAGGTCGCCGTCGCGGCGGCGCAGCCAGCGCCCCTTCTCCCAGAAGGCATCGGCTGGGATCAGGCAGCGGCGGTGCCGCCAGGCGCCGCGGAAACTCGGCTTGAGCGCCACGGTCTCGGCGCGGGCATGCAGGGGGCGATGGGCGGTGGCGGGCTCCTTGACCCACTCCGGCAGCAGGCCCC
>JBIIQK010000114.1:0-5924 GCA_044342135.1 Cyanobium sp. | reverse complement strand
GAGCACCGAGAGCTGGGCCAAGCTGATGATCTGGCTGTCGCTCAACTGCGGCTGCAGCGGCGATCGGGAGGGGCTGGAGGCCTTTGCGGCCGCCCTGGGCCCGGTGGTGAGCGGCCGGATGCGGCGCCTGTTCTTTGAGCGGGAGCTGGAGGATCTGAACCTTCAGGTGATGGCCGATCCCGCCGAGCAGCAGGTGCTGGTGATGCCCCTGTCCCCAGCTGGCTCAGTGGATGCCGCCCAGGTGGCCCAGGCCCTGGAGCGGGTGGGCCTGTTGCCCCAGTGCGTGGCCCCCCAGGAGCACTGGCAGGCGTTGGATGCGGTGGTGGCCATTCCCTGGCAGGAGCGCCCGTGATCGACCTGATTGCCGCCTACCGCAACGCCGGCTACGCCGCCCTGGCCGATGGGGTGATGGCCTTCTTTGAGCGGCGTGTCGATCTGCAGCGCCCCGGGGTGGCCTTCGGTCCGGAGGGAGAGGCCGGCGGCGACCCCGCCAAGATCTCCACCGACATCAGCCTGGTGGCCATCGACCGCTCCGATCCGGAGGCCTTCGCCCTGGCGGAGGTGATCCAGCGCGGGGTTGGTGCGGCTCTGGAGCGCTACCTGCAGGAGCGGCCCCTCCTGCGGGACTGCTGCCCGGATCAGGAGCTGTTTGTGAATCCGATCTTCAATCTGCAGCGCTACGCGCCGGGGGAGGGCTTCAAGCGCTGGCACTGCGACTGG
This sequence comes from Cyanobium sp., assembly GCA_044342135.1. GTDB lineage: Bacteria > Cyanobacteriota > Cyanobacteriia > PCC-6307 > Cyanobiaceae > Cyanobium_A. Next base: position 5,204 of record JBIIQK010000114.1, on the reverse strand, counting down.
ACCATCAGCGATGAGGCCACCGAACCGGTGCACCGGGTGCTCGCCTGGATCCTCTATTGCGATGACGTGCCCGACGGCGGCACCGAGTTCCACTGGCAAGGCCATCACGAACCAGCCGAGCGGGGCAAGTTGGTGATTTTTCCGGCCGGACCCTCCCACATCCATCGGGGCCGGGTGAGCCACACCCACAGCAAAACGATTGCCACCGGCTGGATCAATGCCGGCCGTTACGCGGATTACTTGGCCCGTCTGGCTGGAGATTGAGGCGCCATCCCCGAGGGGCTCAGCCCTGCTCGCCGGTCTCCCAGGTTTTGGCTGCCCACAGCAGCTCGCCCATGTCCCAGCCGAGGTTGTCGAAGTTGCGGACAGCCATGGCATCGTCGCTGTCGAGCAGCAACTGGGCGAAGCCCTTGACCAGGGCAGAGGGTTCGATGGTCAGGCCCGCCTCGGCTGCAGCAGCAGCCAGTTCCGCGGCCGTGGTTGCACTGCGCAGCTGGTGTTGCAGGTTCTCATTGGAGCGCACGGCTGCCAGAAACTCTTCAACCACAGGAACCTTTGCAACCCCTTAACCCTAGAGCTCATCCTCTGGCCAGGCTCCTGGGATGTGTTCTGCAATACCTACGCTCGGGAGGCCTCCTTTGAGAGAATGAGTTTTTTACAAGGAAAATCTCTGGCCACTGCCCGGCGCCGGCGCCTTCGAAAAATCCGTGGGGTGTTTCTCCAGGTGATCGTGCTTTGCGGCATCAAGATCGCTGTTCACCTGCTGGGTCTGGAGCGGATCAGCGTTAACCAGCTGTTCTCAGCCATGGTGGCTTCAACGGTATTCCTGCTCGGTTTTCTGTTGAGTGGCGTGCTCACAGATTTCAAGGAAAGCGAGAAGATTCCCGGTGAATTGGCAACGTCCCTTCAAACGCTGAATCTTGAGATTCAGGCCATTCAGGCCTATCACCCACAGGCTCGGGTTGGAGATGCTCTCAAGGCTGTGGCAGGCCTAGGCCAGGCCTTGGTGGAGTGGCTCAAGGAGCGCATCACGACGGAACAAATGCTGTTGTGCCATCAGCAGGCTCATGGTGAGGTGGTGCTCGCCGCTGTGCAGTTCAAAGGCGATGCCTCCACGTTGCGGGGTCGCTTGATGCAGGACATGGCTGTCATTTTGCAGAAGATCAACCGGGTGCAGACCATTCGCGATACGACGTTTGTTCCGTTGGTGTATTGGATGGCTGACATCGCCGCTGTGTTGTTGTTTGCCGGCCTGGTGATGGCCCGGTCCCAGAGCCTCGTTGAGTCGGTTTTTTTCCTGGCTGTGATCTCCTTCATCGTGATCTTGCTCCTGCGTTTGATCGACGACATTGACAACCCCTTTGGCCTCTCCGATCTGGATTCGGCCGAGGATGTTTCGATAGAACTTCTGGAAACGACGGTTGAGCGCCTTAGCGTTCAGGGCTCCCGTTAGGAGCTTGGTCGGCGTGACTCTGGGGGCCTTCGGGCAGCCCAATTAGCGTGTACTGCACGGACTGGGGGAAGGGAATCTCGATGCCGTTCTGCCGGAAGGCCTGCCAGATCGCCTGGTTCACGTCGCTGCAGATCCCCACGTTGTCCATGGGATTGGCGATCCAGAAGCGCAGGGCGTAGTTGATGGCCGAATCGCCGTAGTTGAGGAGCAAGGCCTTCGGCGGCGGAGTGGGCAGCACCTTGGGCACGGTGAGGGCGGTGGCTTCCAGCAGGGCGATCACCGTGGCCGGGTCGTGGTGGTACGCCGCTCCCACGGACACCTGGCTGCGGCGCATGCGGTCGCTGGCGGTGAAGGTGGTGGCAGCTGTGGTGAAGAAGGTCTGGTTGGGGATCAGCAGTTCGGCGTTGTCCCGGTTGCGCCAGAGCAGGGTGGCCCGCAGGCCGAGGCGCCGCACCTCACAGGGATCGCCATCCAGCATCAGCACCTCTCCTGGGCGCACGGAACCCTCAAACAGCAGCCAGATCCCGCTCACGAAGTTCGAGAACACCTCCTTGATGCCGAAGCCCAGACCCACCGAGATCCCACCGGCGACGGCGATCAGGGCGGTTGTGTTGATGCCGAGGTGCATGGCGACGCCCACCAGCCCCAGGCTCACCACGAGGTAACGCAGCATCAGCTCCAGGGCCTTGCGGCTGCTGTCGCTCAGGCCCAGGCTGCGCTGCACCAGCCAGGCCAGCCCAGCCGCCGGTGGTCCGCAGCCCACCAGCACCAGATACACCACCACCAGGGCGTTGAACAGCTTGCCGATGCTCACCGACACCCCCAGCAGTTCGCCCAACCGGATCACGGCGAGGTCGGTGACGTTGTCGACCTCCCGGATCAGCAGCAGGCCAGCACCCACCAGGTAGGCCGGCCGCAGGAGCCGCGATTCGAGTTGATGCAACCGTTGCGGTGGTAGCCAGCGGGCCAGGGGCTGGTGCAACAGGTTGATGGCAAACCAGCCCAGCCATTGCAGTCCCAGCAGGCTCGCCAGCCCCTGGGGCAGGCCCAGCAGGGCCAGCAGCCCACAGCCCAGGGCGAGGGCCAGCAGCCCCAGGGGCGGATAGGCGAGCTCCGGCAGCGCTGGCAACCAACGCCGGCGCCGGGCCTGCCTGGTGAGCAGCAGGACGGCAATCACCAGGCCCACCTGCAGCAGCACCGCGGGCCGCTCCAGATAGCCCAGCCAGCCGAAGATTTCCAGCAGCAGCTCTTTCATGGGCGGGCCCTCAGGATCCGGATCAGTTGGCTGGTGGCTGCGTCGGGGCTGGTCTCGCCGAACACCACCGTCGTCAACAGGGTCTGCACGCGGACAATGCGGGGATCACTGGTGGGCACGCGGGCCGCCAGGCTGTTGGCCTGAAGGCCCTGGTTGGCAGCGGCCACCATGGCCGCCAGCACCTGGGAGCTCTGCACCGGCACGGACACGAAGCGGTTGGCGGGCAGCACCGTCTGTGATCCGAGGGTGAGGGTCCGCTGGGTGAGCGGGTTCACGGTGTACGAGCTGAAGGCCAGGGCGCGGCGACGCCCCGCTGCGCTGGAGCTGCGGCCCAGGGCCATCACCCGCAGCCGGTTGATCGGGCTGGCCCGGTGACCCTCCCCATCCGGCAGGGGCGCGACCCCGAGGGCGCTGCCCATGACCCGGCGCAGCTGGGGCAGCACGGTGCTGCGACAGGGGATCCAGTCGAGGCGGCCGGCCTTGAATTCCGCTTCGGTGGTGGGCTCGTCGGGGAAGAAGCTGACCCGCTGCTGGTTGCTGGCGTTCTGCAGCCAGGTCAGCCAGCCTGTCAGTGCCTGGCGGTCGGCCAGGTTGAGCGGCTGTCCCAGGACGGCCCGGTCGAAGGCCGGGAGGGCTCCGGTGCTGCCCACGATCCAGAACTGGTAATAGAGGTCCATCGACAGGCCGATGGGGTGACCGTTGGCGCTGGCGATGAGCAGCTCCTCCAGCGTCTTGGGTGGTTTGGGCAGGCGCTCGCGGTTGAAACAGGCCAATTGGGCCTGCACCAGGATGGGCAGTCCAGCCAGCTGGCCATCCGGGCTGCGCAACCGCGTCAGCTCCGCTGCGTTGAAGCTGGCCAGCTGGTCCTTGCGGATCGGGTAGGGATCCACCAGGCCGGCCTTCAGTAAGCGCAGCGCCGTGCCGCCATTCACCAGCAGCAGATCCGGGGCGAGGCCACTGCGGCTGCGCGCGCGCATGGCCTCCACCATCTGATCTTCGGGGTAGATGCCGAACTGAAATCGGGTGTCGGGGTGGATCTGGCGGAACCGCGATTCCACCTCCCCTAGGCGGTCCTGATAGTCCTCCCGCAGCTCGGAGGTAATGATCTGGTCTTTGTTGGCCCCAACCGCCACGTACACGACGTTGGGCCATTCGCGGTTTGGGCTGCAGCCCCCCAGGGGAGCCAGCAGGGCCAGGCCGCCCAGCAGGCTCAGCAGACGGCCTGGCCAGCGTTGGGATTTCGGAGCGGCAGGGGGCTGGGCCATGAACCGCATGAGCTGAACCATCATCCCGCTGCGGGGGCGCTTTGCGAGCATGGCCCGACTGCCTGCTGCTGCTGTTGTGACCGAGCTGTCTGCTCCAGCCCCTGACGCGGCCCTGCCCAAGACCTACGACCCGGCAGGCACCGAGAGCCGCTGGCAACACGCCTGGGAGAGCAGCGGCGCCTTTCACCCCGATCCCAAGGCCCCCGGCGAGCCCTTCAGCGTGGTGATTCCGCCGCCGAACGTGACCGGCAGCCTGCACATGGGCCACGCCTTCAACACGGCCCTGATCGACACGATCGTGCGTTTCCAGCGGCTGCAGGGCAAAAACGTGCTGTGCCTGCCCGGCACCGACCACGCCTCGATCGCCGTGCAGACGATCCTCGAGAAGCAGCTCAAGGCCGAGGGGCAGCGCAAGGAAGATCTGGGCCGTGAGGCCTTTCTGGAGAAGGCCTGGGCCTGGAAGGCCGAGAGCGGCGGCACGATCGTGGGCCAGCTGCGGCGCCTGGGTTACTCGGTGGACTGGCAGCGGGAGCGCTTCACCCTCGACGGGGGCTGCAGCGCCGCGGTGATTGAGGCCTTCAACCGGCTGCATGAGCAGGGCCTGATCTACCGGGGCGAATACCTGGTGAACTGGTGCCCCGCCTCGGGTTCGGCGGTGAGTGATCTGGAGGTGGAGATGAAGGAGGTGGACGGCCACCTCTGGCATTTCCGTTATCCGCTCAGCAGCGGCGGGGGCTTCCTGGAAGTGGCCACCACCCGGCCCGAAACCCTGCTCGGCGATACCGCCGTGGCGGTGAACCCCAAGGACCCGCGCTACGCCGCTCTGGTGGGCCAGAGCCTCACCCTGCCGTTGGTGGGGCGCGAGATCCCGATCGTGGCCGATGACCACGTGGATGCGGAGTTCGGCACGGGCTGCGTGAAGGTGACCCCCGCCCACGACCCCAACGACTTCGCCATTGGCCAGCGGCACAACCTGCCGCTGATCACGGTGATGGCCAAGGACGGCTCGATGAATGAAGCCGCGGGCCGCTTCCAGGGCCTGGATCGCTTCGAGGCCCGCAAGGCCGTGGTGGCCGCGATGGAGGAGGGCGGCTTTCTGGTGAAGGTGGAGCCCTACCGCCACAGCGTGCCCTTCTCCGATCGGGGCAAGGTGCCGGTGGAGCCGCTGCTCTCCACCCAGTGGTTCGTGAAAACCGAGCCCTTGGCGGCCCGTTGCCGCGAGGCCCTGGAG
>JBIIQK010000104.1:0-6327 GCA_044342135.1 Cyanobium sp. | reverse complement strand
CCTGGAGAACGCCGATCCGCGCTTCGTGCCGGAGCGCTGGAGCAAGGTCTACCGCGACTGGCTCACCGACATCCGCGACTGGTGCATCTCCCGCCAGCTGTGGTGGGGCCATCGCATCCCCGCCTGGTTTGTGGTGAGTGAAACCGGCGGTGTGATCACCGACAGCACCCCCTACGTGGTGGCCTGCGATGAAGCGGAGGCCCGGACCAAGGCCGAGGCGCAATTTGGCGGTGGCAGCCATGCCCACCCCGTGGTGCTCGAACAGGACCCGGACGCCCTCGACACATGGTTCTCCAGCGGCCTGTGGCCCTTCTCCACCCTGGGCTGGCCCGATGCGGACGCCGCCGATCTGCAGCGCTGGTATCCCACCAGCGTGCTCGTCACCGGCTTCGACATCATCTTTTTTTGGGTGGCCCGGATGACGATGATGGCCGGCGCCTTTACGGGCCAGATGCCCTTTAGAGACGTCTACATCCACGGCCTGGTGCGGGACGAGAACAACCGCAAGATGAGCAAGTCGGCGGGCAACGGCATCGACCCGCTGCTGCTGATCGATCGCTACGGCGCCGATGCCCTGCGCTTCGCCCTGGTGCGCGAAGTGGCCGGCGCCGGTCAGGACATCCGCCTCGACTACGACCGCAAGAGCGACACCTCCGCCACGGTGGAGGCCTCCCGCAACTTCGCCAACAAGCTCTGGAACGCCACCCGCTTTGCCCTGATGAACCTGGGCGGTGAGACCCCTGCCTCCCTGGGCGAGCCGGATCCGGCGGCGCTGCAGCTGGCAGACCGCTGGATCCTCTCGCGGCTGGCTCGCGTCAACCGCGAGACGGCCGAGCGCTACGGCAGCTACGCCCTTGGGGAAGCGGCCAAGGGCCTCTACGAGTTCGCCTGGAATGAGGTGTGCGATTGGACCATTGAGCTGCTCAAGCGGCGCCTCAACCCCGGCGACACTCCCAGCTCCGAGGCCCTTGCGGATCAGCGCACCGCCCGCCAGGTGCTGGCCAAGGTGCTGCAGGAGCTGCTGGTGATGCTGCACCCCTTGATGCCCCACCTGAGCGAGGAGCTCTGGCATGGGCTCACGGGCGCGCCCGAGGGCACCTTCCTGGCCCTGCAGCCCTGGCCCACCCTCCAGGAGGCCGCCCTCAACGATGGCCTGGAGGCCCAGTTTGCCGAGCTGATCGAGGCGATTCGCGTGGTGCGCAACCTGCGGGCCGTGGCCGGGCTCAAGCCGGCCCAGCCGGCGCCGGTGCAGTTCGTCACCGGCCGCGGCGAACTGGCAGCCCTGCTGCAGGAGGCCACGGCCGACATCACCGCCCTCACCCGCGCCGAGAGCGTGGCGGTGCTGAGCCCTGCTGGGGCCGAGGCGGCTCGCGGTCAGCGGGCCCTGGCCGGGGTGTGCGGTGAGCTCCAGGTGCTGCTGCCGATCGAGGGGCTGGTGGATCTCGATGCCCTGCGCGGCCGCCTGGAGAAAGACCTGGCCAAGGCCGAGAAGGAGATCGCCGGATTGGCGGGCCGCCTCGCCAACCCCAACTTCGCGGGCAAGGCGCCGCCGGAGGTGGTGGCGGAATGCCAGGCCAACCTGGCCGAAGCCCAGGCCCAGGCGGAGTTGGCGCGCCGCCGCCTGGCCGATTTGGGAGCCTGAGCTCAGTCGCCGCTCTGCTGGGCCGAGCCAGTGGCCGTGAGCCGGTGCAGGGCGCTGTAGTCGAGGTCGTCGAGGCTGGCGGCGGTGGCGTGCTCCAGCAACTGGGCCAGACCGTTGAGTCCCTGCGCGTTGAGTCCGGCACTGGTGGCGGCGTCCAGGAACAGCTGCAGGTCTTTGCGCAGGTGGGCGGTGGGGAAGTTGGGGTTGGCGTAGTCGTCGGCCAGTTCCTTGGCCAGCTTCTTGTCGAAGGTGGGGGCGTAGAGGGCGCTGGCGCGCAGGATCGCCATGAACGCCTCCACCTCCACGCCGCCACGCTGCACCAGGTGCAAGCTGAGGCTGAAGCTGTGGGTGAGGCTGGCGATCAGTTGGTTGAGGGCCAGCTTGGTGGTGAGGGCGGCCCCCACCGGCCCGAGGTGGTGCGGTTCGTCGCCGAGGACGGTGAGCACCGGCCGCGCCCGTTCGAGATCGGCCAACTCCCCACCCACCATCACTTGCAGGCCACCGGCCAGGGCCTCCGGCCGGCTGCCCAGCACGGGGGTTTCCAAATAGCTGGCACCCCGCTGCTGGAGGGCAAGCGCCAGGTGACGGCTTTCGGCTGGTGCGATGGTGGCCACCTGCAGCACCAGCCGCCCCGGCAGGGCGGCGGCGGCCTGGTGGAGCAGTACCTCAGCGGTCACGGGGCCGTCACTGAGCACGGTGATCACGAGATCGCCCGCGGCTACGGCGTCGGCCGGGCTGGAGGCGAGCTGGGCTCCCGCCGCCACCAGGGCCTGGGTGCGCTCCGGCCGCCGGTTCCACACGTGGAGCGGGTAGCCGCTGGCCAGCAACCGCTCGCCGATCGCCGTGCCCAGCAGGCCGCACCCCAGCAGGCTGATCTCCATCGGTTGTGCCCGTAGGGCCGTCAAGTTACCGGTGCAGCCTGGCCCCCTTAGCGTCCACCCATGGATCGATCCAAGTCACCCCTAAGCCCCGAGGAGCTTGAGTCCCGGCTGGAGTCCGTCGACACCCGCCTGCAGCAGGTCACGATGCGGCTTGAGGCGCTCTGTGAGCTGCTGGTGGCCCGTGGTGCGGTGGGCCCGGAGGAGCTGGTGGCGAAGTTGCGGGAGATCGACCTGCGGGACGGTATCGAAGATGGCCGCAACGTGGCTCCCCAGGTGCAGGTGTGCGGCAAATGCGGCCGCACCCGGGTGGGTCAGCACCGCTTTTGTGCCCACTGCGGCAGTGATGCCCTGCAGACGCTTTGATCCCCTTCCCTTCACCCACCGATCCATGTTCCATTCCTTGAGGCCGCTGCGCTGGCTGCCGCTGCTGTTGGCAATGCCCCTGCAGGCGGTTGCGGCTCCCGAAGCCGAGCAGGCCATCCGGGCCAACTACCGCTGCCAGGGCCGTTTCGATGCGGTGGATGTCACCGCCCTGTTCTTCAACCAGAGCCCCGCCGAGCTGGTGCTGCTGGTGGGGGAAACGGCCACGCGCCTGCCCCAGCAGCGGGCTGCCGATGGCGGCCGCTATGGCGCGGGCAACCAGGAGTTCTGGATCAAGGGCGATCAGGCCAGCTGGCGGCAAGGCTCAGCGCCGCCGATGCGCTGCGGGCCCCGGCCGTGATCGATCCCAGCAGCTTCAGCCTCGACTGGCACAGCTGGCTGCCGGCATTGCAGTCTCCCCTGGGCGCGGTGGTCTTCGTGCCGCTGTATGCCCTCTGGGTCACCCTGTTGCTGCCGGGGGTGTGGGCCTCGATGCTGGCCGGGGCGCTGTACGGGCCCTGGTGGGGCAGCTTGATCGTGTTTGTGGGCGCCTGCCTGGGGGCAGAGGCTGCCTTTCTGCTCGGCCGCACCTGGTTGCGGGACTGGGCTCGCCGGCGTCTGAGCGCACTGCCCAAGTTGCAGGCCGTGGAGCAGGCGGTGAGCCGGGAGGGGCTGAAGCTGGTGCTGCTCACCCGGCTCTCTCCGGCCTTTCCCTTCTCCCTGCTCAACTTCGCCTATGGGCTGAGTGAGGTGAGCTGGCGCGACTACTCGATCGGCCTGATCGCGATCTTGCCGGGCACGGTTCTGTTCTGCAGCCTGGGGGCCCTGGCCGGGGATGTGGCCCGTTTCGGCGAGGTGCTCAGTGGCCAAGCCGATGCCGGCACCTGGGCCCTGCGGATTGTGGGCCTGCTGGCCACCGTGGCGTCTGTGTGGGTGGCGGGAAGGGCGGCGCAGCGGGCGCTTCAGGTCGGTGGTCCCCCCGGTTGATCCGGGGCAGCCAACCGCCAGTCACGAAGCGCCGCAATCACCACAAACCAGGCCAGCCGCAGGCGGGCCCAGAGCCCTGGACGTGCCGCCAGTTCGGTGTATTTGGCCCGGCCGCAGTCGGTTTTGATCCAGCGGTGCGCAGCGGGGGTGGTCATGGCACCAGCCTAGGAATGGCGCCCGCACTGGGCCGGGGCCAGGATGGCTCCAGCGCTGCTTCTGCATCCATGGGTTCTTGGCTGCGTGTGGCGGGTTTTGCGGTGGGGGCCTTGCTGGCGTCTGGACCTGTTCAGGCCGGTGTGGTCACCTGCATGCGGCCGGGCATTCCCGTCGGCTGCAAAGCCGTCACCCCCGTGGCCGGACCGGGTGGGCCCGTGGTGAATCCCTCCCCCGGCGTGGGCTACGGCGCACCCGGTGTGGGCGTGCGGCCGGCGGCCGGTCCAGGTCCCGGCCCGAATACGGGCGGCCCGGTCAATCGGGCAGGCCGGCGCTGAGCAGGGTCTGCAGCCCTGCTTCATCCAGCACCAGCACCCCCAGGCTCTCGGCCTTGCTCAGCTTGCTGCCGGCCTCCGCGCCGGCCACCACGTAGCTGGTTTTTTTGCTCACCGAACCGCTCACCTTGCCGCCGGCCGCCTCGATCAGGGCCTGGGCGGCGCTGCGGCTGAGGTTGGGCAGAGTGCCGGTGAGTACGAAGGTCTGGCCCCGTAGGGGTGCTGCACCCTCGCCGCCTGCCCCGCCTGCTGCCGCGCGCTCTGCTTCGTTGGCCGCCAGGGAAAATCCCACGCCCTCTAGTTGCTCCAGGAGCTCCTGGTTGGCCGGCGTGGCGAACCACTGCTGCAGAGATTGGGCGATCTCGCCGCCGATGCCATACACCGCCGTGATCAGTTCGGGGGTCTCCGTGGCGGCGGTAGCCAGGTCCACGGCACTGGGGAAGGTCTTGGCCAGGGCCTTGGCGTTCACCTCGCCCACGTGGTGGATGCCCAGGCCGTAGAGCTGGCGGTGCCAGGGCTGGGCCTTCGAGGCCAGCAGGGCCGCCACCAGGTTGTCAGCGCTCTTGGCGCCCATCCGCTCCAGGCTGGCAAGCAGGGCGGCATCGAGGCCATAGAGACCGGCGATCGAGCGCACCAGGCCCCGGTCCACCAGTTGCTCGATCAACTTGCTGCCCAGCCCATCCACATCCAGCGCCCCCTTGCTCACCCAGTGGCGCAGGGCGCCGCGCAGGATCGCTGGGCAGCTGCTGTTGACGCAGCGGGTGGCGGCTTCGCCCTCCTCGCGCACCAGCTCGGACGCGCATTCGGGGCACAGGTGGGGCAGCTCCAGGCGCACCGCGCCGGCGGGGCGCAGCTCCGGCAGCACCCGCACCACCTCGGGGATGATCTCACCGGCTTTGCGCACCACGATCGTGTCGCCGGCATGCAGATCCAGTTCCGCCAGCCGGTCGGCGTTGTGCAGGGTGGCCCGGCCCACCACGGTGCCCGCCAGGGGCACCGGTTCGAATTCGGCCACGGGGGTCACCACGCCGGTGCGGCCCACCTGGCAGGCCAGTCGCAGCAGTTTGCTGGGGGCCTCTTCAGCGGCGTATTTGAGCGCAATCGCCCAGCGGGGGGCCTTCTGGGTGAAGCCGGCCGCGTCCTGCAGGCGCAGGTCGTTGAGCTTCACCACCACGCCATCGGTGGCGTAGGCCAGGCGCTTGCGCTCCTCCTCCCACTGGGCAAAAAAGGCCTCCACCGCCGCCAGATCGGGCAGCAGCGCCGCGTTGGGGTTCACCTTGAAGCCGGCGGCCTGCAGCCACTGCAGGGCGTCCCACTGGGTGGCCGGTCGTGGCGGATCAACCGAATCCGCTCCGCCGGCGGGCTGCCAGTCGTCCGGCAGGTGCAGGGTGTAGGCGAAGAAATCCAGCCGACGGGCATCCACCACCCGCGGATCCAGCTGGCGCAGGGTGCCGGCGCAGGCGTTGCGGGGGTTGGCAAATAGGGCCTCCCCGCGGGCCTGGCGCTCGGCGTTGATCGCTGCAAAGGTGGCATCGGGAATCAGGGCCTCGCCCCGCACCTCCACCCAGGCCGGTGGATGGGCCAGCAGCAGCCGTTTTGGCACGGTGCGGATCGTGCGCACGTTGGCGGTGATCTCCTCGCCCCGTTCGCCGTCGCCCCGGGTGGCCGCCCGCACCAGCACGCCGTGCTCGTAGCTCAGGGCCAGGGCGTTGCCGTCGATCTTGAGCTCACCCACCATCGCCACTGGGGCGCCGGGCTCCCGGTCGAGCACCTTCAAGAGCCGGCCGTACCAGGCCTCCAGCTCGTCGGTGGAGAAGGCGTTGTCGAGGCTGAGCAGGCCGATGCGGTGCTGCACGCTCTGGAACCCCTCGGCCGGGGTGCCCCCCACCCGCTGGGTGGGGCTGTCAGCTGTGATCAGCTCCGGCTGGGCGGCTTCGAGCTCCAGCAGGTCCCTGTAGAGGCGGTCGTA
>JBIIQK010000217.1:0-3572 GCA_044342135.1 Cyanobium sp. | reverse complement strand
GTGCTGGGTCTGGGGAGTGCGAACCGCACGGGGCGCCGCATGCAGCTCAGCGGCCAACTCGGCCAGGGCGCCGATGTGGGCGGGTGTGGTGCCGCAACAGCCACCGATCACCTGCACGCCCAGGTCTTCAACGAAGTGCAGCAGCTGCATCTTCATCTCCACCGGTGTCAGCCGGTAGTGGGCGACCCCGCCGATGTTCTCGGGCAGGCCAGCGTTGGGGATACAGCTCACCACGAAGGGGCTGTGCTCGCTCAGGTAGCGGATGTGCTCCTTCATCTGCTCCGGGCCGGTGGCGCAGTTGAGGCCGAGCACATCGATGGGGAAGGGTTCGAGAATCGCCACCACGGCAGCGATATCCGAGCCCACCAGCATCGTGCCGGTGGTTTCCATCGTCACGCTCACCATCAGCGGACGCCGTTGCCCCGTCGTGCGGAACGCGTCTTCAATGCCCTGCAGGGCCGCCTTGATCTGCAGCACGTCCTGGCAGGTCTCGACGATGAACAGATCGACATCACCGGCCAGCAGACCTTCTGCCTGCTCGGCGAAGGAGGCCTTCATCGTGTCGAAATCGACGTGGCCGAGGGTTGGCAACTTGGTGGTGGGGCCCATGGAACCCGCGACGAAACGGGGTTTCTCAGGGGTGGAGTAGGCGTCGGCCATCTCCCGGGCCAGTTCGGCAGCCCGCTTGTTGAGGGCAAAGGTCTGATCGGCGATGTCGTACTCCGCCAGCACCAGGGAGGTGGCGCCGAAGGTGTCGGTTTCGATCACATCGGCGCCTGCTTCCAGAAACTGACGGTGCACCGCCTGGACCGCGTCAGGTCGGGTGAAGACGAGATGTTCATTGCAGCCCTCAAGGGCTGCACCGCCGAAGTCCTCGGCATTCAGATCCATCTGCTGGAGCGAAGTGCCCGTGGCTCCGTCGAACACCAACACGGGGCGATCCGGGGCATGGAGCCGCTCCAGAAAGCCCATCCGTTGTCCCACCTGGGATGCCACTGCCGTTGTCATGCCGCTCAACCGTCGACGCGGATCCGTGTCACCCAGTGGTCATAGGCGGGATCGCGCCCTTCTGTGATCGCGGTGAGCCGCTCGCGGATGGCGGTCATCACCGGGCGATGGGCCGGCATGTCGGTCGTCTCCACCCGGCGCACCGGGGTGACCTTGGCGGCGGTCCCACTCAGGAACACCTCATCCGCCACGAACAGTTCGCTCTTGTCGACGGGCCGCTCCAGGGTGGGGATACCCATGGCCTTGGCCAGCTCCAGCACGCTGGCGCGGGTGATGCCCTCGAGGATGTCCTGGTCGACGCCCGGAGTGATCAGCACCCCATCGCGAACGATGAAGAGGTTCATGCCACTGGCCTCGCTCACCTTGCCGCGGCTGTTGAGCAGCAGGGCTTCATCAAAGCCACTCTTGACGGCCTCGGTTTTGGCCAGGGAGCTGGTGATGTAGGCACCGCTGATCTTGCCGCGCAGGGGCAGGGAGCGGTCTTCCTGGCGGGTCCAGGAGCTGATGCGGCAACTCACCCCATCGGGGGAGAGGTAATCGCCCAGCTCCAGGCCGTAGATCAGGAAGTCGGTCTCGATGTTGTGGAGGCGAGGCGCAATACCCAGATCGCTGGTGTACACGAAGGGGCGCAGGTACACCGGACAGGTGGGCCTGTTGGCCTTCAGGAAGGTGACGATGGCGTCGTGAATGGTGGCCTCCGGCAGCTCCGTGAGCAGCAGCCGGGCGCTCTGGCTCAGCCGACGGGCGTGGCGGTCGGCGCGAAACAGCAGGATCTCGCCGGGATCACTGGGGTTCGGCAGGGCCCGCATGCCGCCGAAGGCACCGGTGCCGTAGTGGAGGGCGTGGGTGGCCACCGACAGGGTGGCTTCCGCAAAGGGCACGCACTTGCCACCAAACCAGGCGAAGGGCAGGAACTGGTGCATGGTGGGGGCGATGCGGGCGGGGCAGGCGCGACGGCCGGTGGCCGGGATGCCCCGATCTTCTCACTGCAGCAAGCAGGATGGGGCCATGCATCGCTTGGCATCGGTACCGGGGGGAACGGCAGCGGCCGATTGGGGTGCCCTGGTGGAGCAGCCACCCGCACCGGTTGTGCTGCTCAGCAGCGCCGACACCGATCTGCTGGCCATCGATCAGCTGCTGGCGCAAGAGCCGGAGCTCCTGGGCGCTGAGCTGCGGGGCTTGAACCTCTCGGCCCTGGGCCATCCAGCCCAGATCGACCACTACCTCAGCTCCACCGTCTGCCATGCCCGGTTGGTGGTGGTGCGGCTGCTGGGGGGCCGGGGCCACTGGAGCTATGGACTGGAGCGGCTTCAGGACTGGGCCAGCTCCCAGGCCGGGCGCCAGTTGCTGGTGCTGGCCGGCACCCCGGAGGAAGAGGCCGCCCTGGCCAGCCTCGGCACCGTGGACCCCGCCCTGGCTGGGGGCCTGGCCCATTGCCTGCGGGAAGGGGGTCCCTCCAACCTGCGCCGCCTGCTGGAGAGCCTCCGGGCCCTGCTGCAGGGGGAGCACCCCGCCCCCCCGACGGTCGATCCCCTGGCCGATCCCCTGCCCCATGACTGGCGTGAGGAGGAAGGGCCCCGAATCGGTCTGATTGCCTATCGGGCCCTGCTGCAGGCCGGGGATCTGGCCCTGATGGACGCCAGCCTGGCCGCCCTGCGCGAGGTGGGGTTGTGTCCCCGGGCCCTATGGGTGAGCGGCCTGCGGGATGGGGCCGTGCAGCGGGGGGTGGCAGACCTCCTGGGCCGGGAACAGGTGCAGGCCGTGCTCTGCAGCACCTCGTTTGCGTCGGTGCAGTTTGAGGAAGCCGGGCTGGGGGCACCGCTGTGGGAGCAGCTGGGGGTCCCGGTGTTCCAGTTGCTCTGCAGCAGCCAACCCCGCAGCCACTGGCAGGAGAGCAGCATCGGCCTGGGACCGACCGACCTGACCCTGCAGGTGGCCCTACCGGAACTGGACGGACGCATCACCACACGAATCGGCGCGTTCAAGGAGACGGTGGGGGCCAGCGCCCAGCTGGCCTCGGCCCTGCAGCGCTACGAGCCGGAACCGGAGCGCCTCGCCTGGATTGCCCAATTGGCCGCCAACTGGATCCGCCTGCGCCAGACCCCCGCCGCCGAGCGTCACATCGCCCTTGTGCTGGCCAACTACCCCACCCGCAACAGCCGCCTGGCCAATGGGGTGGGACTCGACACCCCGGCCTCCACGGCGTTGATGCTGCGCTGGCTGGCCGAGGCGGGCTATGCCCTCGGGCCCGAGTGGCCCAGCAGCGGGGAGGAGCTGATCCAGCAGCTGCTGGCCGGCCGCAGCAATGACCCCGAGAGCGGGCACCGCCCCCCGCTCGACCATCTCCCCCTTGAGGACTACCAGGCCTGGTACAACCAAATGCCAAGCGAGGGGCGGGAGCGACTGGAAGCGGTGTGGGGGCCTCCGCACCAGGATGCGGGCCTGGAAACGCCCAGGGGAGGCAGGGCTGGGTTCCCGATCCGAGGCTTGCGCTGGCGGCACGTGACCGTGCTGGTTCAGCCCGAGCGGGGCTACGACCGCGACCCGAGCCTCAGCTATCACAG
>JBIIQK010000216.1:0-3580 GCA_044342135.1 Cyanobium sp. | reverse complement strand
CGTCGCCCTCCTCCGGGCGCTCCAGCGGCCCCAGCTGCCCTCTGCATCCACGCCCCCAGGGGCGGCCGGCGTCCCAGCCGCTCACCTGGGAGGAGTTGCTCGGCCAGCGCTGAGCAACGCTTGAAAGTGCCGGCCCTCATCTCCCGGGGTGTCCGAGCTGTTGAACACCACGTCGAGGTGCTCTCCTAGGCGCACCGTGAGTTCCTCCAGGATTTGATCCTGGGGGCATCCCCCCAGCCAGCTGGCATTGAGGTAAACCGTCTGACGGCTATCCGAGAAGTGACTCTTGGCGCCCGGTAGGTCGTCGTCGGGCACCAGCTCCACGGCCGGTAGGCCTTTGAAGTTCCCCTGGGCCCACTCCTCGGCCAGGCTCACCAACGCCTGCGGAGGCTCGCCGAGCCCCAGGGCGTGCACGGACGCGCTGACCAGGCTGCCATCGGCGGCCCAACCCAGAATCTGCTGCCGCCAGGCCTCCAGACACGCCCCAAGCTGTTCACTGGTGGATGGCGACCCAGTCATCGGCGTTGTTGGGTGTGGGGCTAACGGGATGGGCTAGGGCGCCTGCAGGCGCTCCCGCTGCAGGTAAACCCTGATCAATTTTTCGTCCATCAGCCCCTGGCGGGCGAGGGGGGCCTCGTTGCAGCGTTCAAACAGCCCCAGGAGCGTGGCAGCCTGAAACTGGAAGCCGTGGTCGGCACCGATGGCCACCACATCCGGAGCCGTGATCACCTCGTTGAGCTGGTCGCGCAGGCTTTGATCCTGCTGAATGCGGCCCAGAAAGCTGAACAGGGCCTCCAGTTCGCTGGCCTTGTTGTCGGCTTCGGCGCTCGGGTTGGCGTCCAGATCCATCAGGGGTGCCTTGCGCGGCGCGGAAACGAGAGCTCACGCTAGGCCCGACCCGCTCTGCGATCACCCCTGTTGGGCGACGGTTCAGAATCGCCACACACCTGACCGACCCATGCCCTAGCGCGATGACCATTCTGCCTAGTGCCATCGAGATCATCGTGGGGATCCTGCTGCTCTTCGGCGGTGGCGAGTTGTTTGTGGGGGGCTCCACCGCCCTGGCCCTGCTGCTTGGAATTCCCCAGATCGTGATCGGTCTCACCGTCGTGTCGCTGGGTACCAGCGCTCCGGAGCTGTTCGTGAGCCTGATCTCCACGATTCAGGGCGGCGACGACATCGCCGTGAGCAACATCGTGGGCAGCAACATCTTCAACGTGCTGGTGGTGCTGGGCCTCAGCGCCCTGGTGGTGCCCCTGCGGGTGAAGAGCCGGCTGGTGCGCCGCGATGTGCCCCTGCTGCTGGGGGTGTCGATGGCGGTGTGGGGGATGGCTTCCGGTGGCCGCCTCACCTGGCAGGCCGGTCTGGCCCTGCTGGTGGGCACCGCGATCAACCTTGTCTGGGAGATGCGCACCGCCGGGGAGAACCCCGATGAGGCCGGGGACATCGACGACAGCGACCGGGCCACCCCACCGGTGGCTGCCGCCAAATTGGCGGGGGGGCTGGTGCTGCTGGTGGTGGGATCCCAGGTGCTGGTGAAGGGGGCGACTACCGCGGCGATCGGGCTGGGGGTGAGCCAGACGGTGATCGGCCTCACGATCGTGGCTGCCGGCACCTCCATGCCTGAACTGGTGACCTCCCTGGTGGCGGCCTATCGCGGCAAGGCCGACCTGGCCATCGGCAACGTCGTGGGCAGCAACCTGCTCAACCAGCTGGTGATTCTGGGGCTCTGCGGTGTGGCCTCCGGTGGCGCCGGCCTCACGGTGGATCCGGTGATGGTCAACCGCGATTTCCCGATCATGGTGCTCACGACCCTGGCCTGCCTGCCCATCTTCTGGACCAATGGGGTGATCACCCGGCTGGAGGGCGGAATTCTGGTGGGCCTGTATGGCCTCTACCTGGTGGAACAGGTGCTCACCAACACGGTCACCTCGGCCGTGGATGAATTCCGCTTTGTGGCCCTGGTGGTGGTGTTGCCGCTGGTGCTGGTCTTCCTGGTGTGGCAGACCCTGCGCTGGCGTCAGGATCGGCACGCATGAGCCTTCTGGCCAGCAGTGCTGTCCCATCCCTCAGCACCAGCGGTCTGCAGGAGCTGCTCCAGACCTGGGGTTATGGGGTGGTGTTTGTGGCCATGCTGCTCGAAAGTGCCGGCCTGCCGCTTCCGGGAGAAACCATCACCCTCCTGGGGGGCTATGCGGCCGGGAGTGGTCAGCTGCAGGTGCTGGGGGTGATCGCTGCCGCCGCCAGCGGGGCGATCATCGGCGACAGCCTCGGCTACTGGATCGGGCGACGGGCGGGCTGGCCCTTTCTGTTGCGCATGGGGGCCCTGCTGCGCCAATCCCCTGACCAGCTGGAGGCACACCGGCTGCGTTTTCTGCGCCATGCCGGCAAGTCGGTGTTCCTGGGTCGATTCGTGGCGGTGCTGCGGGTGGTGGCCGGACCGATGGCCGGTGCGGTGGGCATGCCCTACCGGCGCTTTCTGATCTTCAACTGCGCCGGTGCGGTGCTGTGGGCCTCCACGATGGTGAGCCTGGCCTGGCTCGGTGGGCGCTGGGTGCCCCTGGATCGGATGCTCGAAGGGGTGTTGGAGTTTGGAATCGGCGCCCTGGTGCTCGTGGTGCTGGTGCTGCTGGTGCCCAGGTTGCTCTCCTGGTGGGAGAGCCGCCAACTCGATTCCGGTGACGCTCCCTAGCGATGGATCTCACCCCGCAGCAGCGGCGCGCCGCCACCCTGGCCGCCCTGCTGGGCAATGCCCTCGAGTGGTTTGACTTCGCCGTTTACGGCTATGTGGCCACCCCCCTGGGCCATGCCTTTTTCCCCGCGGAGGATCCGGGCCTCCAGGCCGTGGCCGCCTTCGGCGTGTTTGCGGTGGGCTACCTGATGCGGCCGGTGGGCAGCCTGGTGCTCGGCCCCATCGGCGACCTGCTCGGCCGCCGCAACATGCTCAGCCTCAGCATCGTGCTGATGGGCAGCGCCAGCCTGTTGATCGCCCTGTTGCCGACCCACGCCCAGTGGGGGGCGGGGGCTGGGCTGGCCCTGTTGGGCCTGCGCATGGTGCAGGGCTTTTCGGTGGGCGGTGAATTCACCGGTTCGATGACCTACGCCACCGAAGCGGCCCGTCCGGGCCAGCAGGGGTTGCTGGCCAGCCTCGCCACCGCCGGTGGTCTGGTGGGGTTCAGCCTGGGATCGCTCACCGTGGCCCTGTTGGCCCGGGCCCTTGGCGATGGGGCCATGGACGCCTGGGGCTGGCGGTTGCCCTTCGCCCTGGGGGGTGGGGTGGCCTGGCTCGGCCTGTGGATGCGCCGCCGCATGCCGGAAACCCTGGCCCTGCACCACCGGGATCCCCTGCCCGCCGGTGCGGCTGGCCTGCTGCGGGCCATGGGGGGGAGACTGGCCGAGGTGCGGCAACAGGGGCCGCTGGTGCTGCGAATCATCGCGTTGGTGTCCTTCGCCAACGTCGTGTTTTATGTGCTGTTTGTGTACCTGGTCGACTACAGCGGTCACCAGACCGGCTCCAGCCTCGCCCAGGCCAATGCCACCTCCACCGTGATCCAGACCCTGGGCCTGCCCCTGGTGCTGC
>JBIIQK010000215.1:0-3597 GCA_044342135.1 Cyanobium sp. | reverse complement strand
GCGGCGGCGCATAGCGAAACTCACTGGCGTAAAAGACGCTTGTGGAGATGCCCGCCAGCTGCTCCAGCAGATAGGCCCCCACCTGGGCGGCATGGCGGCTGGTGCCGCAGGCCAGGATCTGGATTCGCTCCACCCCCTCAAACACCTCCGCCGCCAGGGGCAGGGCCACCAGGGGGGTGGCCTGGCCAACCACCGGCTCGGGCAGGTGACGGGCCACCCACAGGGCTGCCGTTTCGGGCTGCTCGTGGATCTCCTTGAGCATGAAGTGGCGGAAGCTGCGCTTGTCCGCCACGTGTTCGGTGCCGCTCAGCAGGCTGGGGCTGCGCTGCACCCGTCCCCCCGCGGCGTCATAGAGCTCGATGCCCAGGGGGGTGAGCAGGGCCACCTCGCCGTCTTCCATCGGCAGGATCGTGCGAGTGAAACCCGCCAGGGCCGGGGTGTCACTGGCACAGAGAAACTCCCCCTCACCCAGGCCGATCAGCAAGGGAGCCGCTTTCCGGGCCACCACCAGCGCCCCCGGCACCTCGGCCCACACCACCGCTAGGGCATAGGCCCCCTGGAGCAGGGGCAACACCTCCTGCACCGCCTGCAGCAACAGGCTGCCGCTCGCCAGCTGAACACCGCCACCGCCCTGCAACCGCGCCAGCTGGCGCGCCAGCAGATGGGGAATCACCTCCGTGTCCGTTTCGGAGCGGAACACCACGCCTTCCGCCTGGAGCTCCTCCCGCAGGCTGCGGTAGTTCTCGATGATGCCGTTCTGCACCACGGCCAGCTGGCCACTGCCATCCAGATGGGGATGGGCGTTGCGCTCCTCCGGCTTGCCGTGGGTGGCCCAGCGGGTGTGGCCGATGCCGCAGTGCCCCGGGGCTCCCGCGGCCTCATAGCGCGCGGTGAGGTTCACCAGCTTGCCCTCGGCCTTGAGGCAGTGGAGCTGGCCCGGACCCTGGCCGTGCGCGGTGTCCACCGTGGCGATCCCGGCCGAGTCGTAGCCCCGGTATTCGAGCTGGCGCAGGCCCTCCAGCAGCTGGGGAGCCGCCTCCCGCGATCCAATCAGGGCAACGATGCCGCACATAGGCCAGGGCCAGCGAGGGGCGCAATAAAAAAGCCCGGCGAGGGGCCGGGCCTGAGCTTATTGGCAGTAACGCCGAGGAACAGAGCTCAGTAGGACAGACCCATGGAGCGACTGGTTTCGTCGCCCAGGTAGACCCGGATGCTGAGGAAGTCGGTGGGGCAGGCGGTTTCACAGCGCTTGCAGCCCACGCAGTCTTCGGTGCGGGGAGACGAGGCGATCTGACCGGCCTTGCAGCCGTCCCAGGGCACCATCTCGAGGACATCGAGGGGGCAGGCACGCACGCACTGGGTGCAGCCAATGCAGGTGTCGTAGATCTTGACGGCGTGGGACATGGTCCAGTGACGGACGGCGTGGAGCCCAACGTACCCAAAGCCTTCCGACCCGAAGGGAACCTCCCCGAAGCCCGTCACCCTTGTTCATACGCCGGGGGGTGTGCTGCGGGATGACCCGTAGAGTGCGTCGACTCTCACAGCGGCCATGTCCCAGGAAGCGATCTTCGAGAAAGTGCGCTCGATCGTTGCCGAGCAGCTCAGCGTTGACGCCGGCGAAGTGAAGCCCGAATCCAACTTCCAGAACGATCTGGGCGCCGACTCCCTCGACACTGTCGAACTGGTGATGGCCCTGGAAGAGGCCTTCGACATCGAAATTCCCGACGAGGCCGCCGAAGGCATCACCACCGTGGGTGACGCCGTCAAGTTCATCCAGGACAAGCAGGCCTGAGCCACCCCATGGTGCAGGGTCTCCAGCGCGTCGTCGTCACCGGCCTCGGCGCGGTCACACCGATTGGCAACGACGTTTCCAGCTACTGGGAAGGTCTGAGTACGGCACGCAATGGCGTGGCAGGGATCACCCTGTTCGACGCCAGCCGCCACGCCTGTCGCT
The DNA here is from genome assembly GCA_044342135.1 of Cyanobium sp. Classification (GTDB taxonomy): domain Bacteria; phylum Cyanobacteriota; class Cyanobacteriia; order PCC-6307; family Cyanobiaceae; genus Cyanobium_A. The sequence goes on along the minus strand of JBIIQK010000215.1, from coordinate 1,643 downwards.
TTGCCGCCGAAGTCAAGGGTTTTGACCCGTCCGGCTGGCTGGAGCCCAAGGAATCCAAGCGCTGGGATCGCTTTTGCCAGTTCGGTGTGGTGGCGGCCAAACAGGCCGTCGCCCATGCCGGTCTCACCATTGATGAGACCAACCAGCATCGGGTGGGCACGGCCATTGGCTCCGGCGTCGGCGGCCTGCTGATGATGGAAACCCAGGCCCACGTGCTGAACGACCGCGGGCCCGATCGGGTCAGCCCGTTCTGCGTGCCGATGATGATCCCCAACATGGCCACCGGCCTGGCGGCGATCGCCCTCGGCGCCAAGGGCCCCAGCAGCGCGGTGGCGACCGCCTGCGCGGCCGGCTCCAATGCGATCGGCGATGCCTTCCGGCTGATCCAGCTGGGCCTGGCCGACGTGATGGTGGCCGGCGGAGCTGAGTCGGCGATCACCCCCTTGGGGGTTGCCGGCTTTGCCAGTGCCAAGGCCCTGTCCTTCCGCAACGATGACCCCACCACCGCCAGTCGGCCCTTCGACGCGGAGCGCAACGGCTTCGTGATCGGTGAGGGTGCCGGCGTGCTGGTGCTCGAGAGTCTTGACCACGCCAAGGCCCGAGGGGCCCAAATCCTGGCCGAGGTGGTGGGCTACGGCATGACCTGCGACGCCCACCACATCACCTCCCCCTCCCCTGGCGGGATTGGCGGGGCGGAGGCCATGCGTCTGGCCCTGCGGGATGCCCAGCTCGAGCCCGAGGCCGTTGATTACGTCAACGCCCATGGCACCAGCACCCAGGCCAACGACAGCAACGAGACCTCCGCCATCAAGAGTGCCCTCGGCGAGCGGGCCTACCGGATTCCGGTGAGCTCCACCAAGTCGATGACCGGCCACCTCCTCGGTGGCAGCGGTGGCATTGAGGCCGTTGCTGCGATCCTCGCGATCGAGCACAACCTGGTGCCGCCTACCATCAACTACCAAAATCCGGATCCGGCCTGTGATCTGGATGTGGTTCCCAATCAGGCCAGGGAACACACCCTCAACGTGGTGCTCTCCAACTCCTTCGGGTTTGGCGGTCACAACGTCTGCCTGGCGTTCCGCCGCATGGCGTGACCCTCTCCCTCCCTAACTCGTACTTGTCTTAGCCATGGTCGTCGCCCCTTCCACGTCCGTCGAATCGCTCTGCGTCAACAGCATCCGCTTCCTGGCCATCGACGCGATCAACAAGTCGAACTCCGGCCACCCGGGGCTGCCCATGGGCTGCGCACCCATGGCGTTCTCGCTGTGGGACAAGGTGCTCAAGCACAACCCCAGGAACCCCAAGTGGTTCAACCGCGACCGCTTCGTGCTGTCGGCAGGCCACGGCTGCATGCTGCTCTACGCCCTGCTGCACCTGACGGGCTACGACTCGGTGACCCTGGACGACATCAAGGAGTTCCGCCAGTGGGGCAGCCGCACCCCCGGCCACCCCGAAACCTTTGAAACCCCGGGCGTTGAGGTCACCACGGGCCCCCTGGGCCAGGGCATCTCCAACGCCGTGGGTCTGGCCATCGCCGAAGCCCACCTGGCCGCCAAGTTCAACAAGCCCGGCTGTGAACTCGTCGATCACTACACGTACGTGATCATGGGCGACGGCTGCAACCAGGAGGGCGTGAGCGGTGA
>JBIIQK010000036.1:0-9746 GCA_044342135.1 Cyanobium sp. | reverse complement strand
TGCTTCAGCGGATCGGACCGAAGCCGTTGCGGGTGACCGCCAGCCGGGTGCGCTGGTACCCCAAGCAGGAGCGCATGGAGATTGATCGGCTGCCCCGGGCCAGCCAGGGGGATTTGCGCCTCACTGCTGAGCGTGCCCGCTTCTGGATCCAGCAGGACAAGCTGGAGTTGATCGGCCGTCCCTTGCTGGAGCGCACGGGCGCCAGTGGCATGACGCTCGCGCTCAGCTCCGCCGATTGGTTCCCCGGCACGGGTCAGCTGCTGGGTCGCGGTCCCGTTCGGGGCGAGCGCCGTCTGCCTGGCAAGGGGCTCCAGACCCTCAGCTCCCCCTCCCTCACGGGCAATTCCCTCACCCAGGTGATCGACCTGCAAGCCCCCGTTCAGCTGCTGGATCCGGGCCGCAAGGCCAGGCTGGACGCGCTCCAGACCCGCATCCAGCTGGCCGAGGAACGCATCAGCAGCCCCTACCCATTCACCGCCCGACTCGACCAATCCCTGTTGACGGGGATCGGCTTCGAGCTGTTAGGCCCCCGCCACACCTTGGTCATTCCCCACGCCTGTCGGCTCAACCAACCCACCGATGCCCTGCGTGCAGACCGCTGCAGCTGGAACTGGCAGACCAATCAGGTGGAAGCCACGGGCGCCGTGGAATTGCGGCGAACCGCCTATCAACAGGTCACGCGGGCCCAACGCTTGACGGGCGTTGTCTCCAAACAGGGTCAGGCGCAGTTCAGCAGTCCGGGGAGTCGGGTTGAGACCCGCATGACCCTGCCTCCGGCCCGGAGCCGGGCAGGGACGGCTGGGCGGACAGGGTCTGCATTTTCGCTGTGATCCGGCGGGCCCAGCCCTCCAGCCAGGTGAGATCACTGCGGCTGAAGCAGCGCGGCGACCACCCTCCCAGCACCACCACCCCATCGCGCCCCAGGGGTTGCACCACCACCGCCGGCAACCCCGGCAGCAGGGATGCAAATTCCTCACGGCCTGGATACAGGCGCAGATCGACCAGGGAAATCACAGAGTCCTTGGACTGGGCCCGCTCACAGATGGCACCGGGAACGAACTCTCCCTGAGCCAACAGCCCACGGCGCAGGAGGCAGCGGCCCTGCCAGCGCACCAGCACCACGGCGGCCGGACTGGCTGTCAGCAGCATCTGGCTGCCCCAGCCCAGCTCCTCGGCCAGATCCTCCGGCAGCCCCTCGGCCAGCACCAGGCCCTGCTCGCCGGTCAGTTCCACCCGGGCTGCCGTTTCGGGGATGGCTCGGGTCCAGAGCACCCCGACCAACATCAGCGCCACCGCCAGAAAGCTGGCCAGCACGGCGGCCCGTTCCAAGGCCGGATCGGTGCTGGCGGCGGTGGTCTGGTTCAGCACCACCAGGCCCAGGGCGGCCACGCCAGACCAGAAACTGACCCTGGCGGGGATGGAGGCGGTCATGGCCGAAGAGCAGGAGGCGACAGCAGGGCCCGCAAGCGGCAAACTAGGGCCACGCTTGGCCTGATCCCTTGCCGACTTCCCCTCGCGCGAGCCGTTGGACTTCTGTTCTGGCGTTGCTGGCCGCCCTATGTTGCAGTCTAGGCAGCCTGGTTTGTCCTGCCCCGGCCCTGGCCATCTCCGCCGCCGGTCTGCCCGCCGCTGCTCCCCAGGAGCGGGTGCTGGATACGGCCGATGTGCTCAGCAGGGCCGCCAGTGCCGAACTCGGTAAGACCCTCGAGAGCTTCAACGCCGATCGGGTTGATGCCCACCTGATCACGGTCAACCGGCTGGATTACGGGCTGAGCCTGCCCCAGCTCGGAGCCGAACTGCTGCAGCGCTGGGCTGATGCAGGAGCTGATCCCAACCAGTTGCTGTTTCTGATCGACAGCCAGACCAACAGTGCTGCTGTGGTCGCCTCTCCTGACCTCAGTGGCCAGCTCGACAGCAGCCTGCTGCGCAGCACGGCCCGCACCACCATGGCCCAGCCGATCCGCGACGGAGGTCGCTATCGCCAGGGGAGTCTGGATGCCATGACGCGCCTGCTCACCGTTCTGGAGGGTGGCGACGATCCGGGAGAACCTGTCACCGCTGACGTGGTCACCCAGCCCACCAACATTCCGACCAAGGAAGAAACCGCTTCCAGCAACGCCTTCACCTGGGTGGTGGTGCTGTTGGTGCTCGGCACCATCGTGCCGATGCTCACTTGGTGGGTTTTCTCACGCTGAACCGATGGCACTCACCGACTGGATGGGCGCCTTCGGGCGGGCCCAGGCTCTAGATGTCAGCCATGACCTGGAACGGGGTTACGAATCTGCCCTCCTGATCCAGAGCATTGAGCTTGAGCATTACAACGATCGGCCCGTTCGCCCGGAGCTCGATCTGCGGATTCCCCGGGCCGCCCAGGCCCAGCTGTTGCGCCGGTTTCGCGCCGCCCTGGAGGTTTGCCGCCAATCCATTGCCACCCTGGAGCCCCGCCGCGGGGAACTGGCTGGCCAGGAGATTCGCCAGTTCCAACTGATTGAATCCGTGGTGTCCCGGTATGGCGCCAAGCGGGATCCCCTCCCGGCCATCAGCCGATCACCCGAGGTTCTGCCGCGCAGCCTGATTGGGGTTGTGGATCAGGTGCGCAGGCAGCTGGATCCGGAAGCTGAAGCCAACGTGGTCGCCGGGTTCCGCCGCCGCCGCGACTCCACCCTGGTGTCGTTGCGCATCCTGTTGCTGCTGATCCTGGTGCCAGTCCTGGTCCAGCAGATCAGTCGCACCTATGTGGTGTCTCCCCTGGTGGATCGCTTCGCCCCGGATAACGCCTTCCTCACCTATCCCAAGCCGAAATTGGAGGAGAAAGCGGTTGAAAAACTGCGCGTCTTCCAGTCAGAGATCGAGTTCGATGCCCTGCTGCAGGGCAACCCCCTACCGAGCCGCGAAGAGCTGCAGGCCCAGCTCGCGAGTCGGGCCCAGGAGCTCAAGGAGGAGGCCGATCTCGAAAGCACCCATGCCATCAAGAACGTGCTGGCTGACCTTGGTGGGCTGGTGGGCTTCGTGCTGGTGTGCGTGTTCGGACGTCGGGATCTGCAGGTGCTGCGCGGCTTCCTCGATGAGCTGGTCTACGGCTTGAGCGATAGCGCCAAGGCCTTCGCCATCATCCTCTTCACCGACATCTTCGTGGGCTTTCACAGCCCCGAAGGCTGGACGGTTCTGCTGGATGGCGTGGCCCATCACCTGGGCCTGCCGGCTCGCGAGAACTTCATCATGTTGTTCATCGCCACCTTCCCAGTGGTCCTGGCCACGGTCTTCAAGTACTGGATCTTCCGCTATCTCAACCGGGTGTCCCCATCGTCGGTGGCCACCTTGCACAACATGAACGGTGGCGGCTGATCTGCCAGCTGGCCACACCCTCGTGCTCGGCCCGGCCCGAAGTGGCAAGAGTCGCTGGGCCGAGCATCTGGCCAGCCGCTCCGGGGTTCCGGTGGTCTACCTCGCCACCGGGCCCTGCCCGACTGGCGAGGATGGGGCCTGGGCCAACCGGATCGAGGCCCATCGCCGTCGCCGTCCCTCCCACTGGGTAACCCAGGAGGTGGGAGCCCATCTGCCAGAGGCCCTGCGGGAGCTGCAGTCCCCTGGTCTGGCCCTGGTGGACTCCCTGGGCACCTGGGTGGCGGCTGGGCTCGAGCTGGAGGGACCGGCCTGGCAGGAACGCTGCGCGGCCCTCATGGAGCACCTGCGGCTGTGCGCCGTACCGGTGGTGCTGGTCAGCGAGCAGACCGGCTGGGGTGTGGTTCCCCCCACAGCCATCGGGGGGCTGTTTCGGGACCGCCTAGGGGCCCTTGAGCAGCAGCTGGAGCCCCTGTGCTCCGGCCTCTGGCTCGTGGTGGCGGGCCGGGCCCTCGATCTACGGTCCTGCAGCCTGCCCGTGCCAACGGACTGATCGCCCCAAGGATTCACCGACCGTGCCACGGATCGTTCTGTATCAACCCCAGATCCCACCCAACACGGGCAACGTGGCCCGCACATGCGCCGCCACCGGCACCGATCTGCATCTGATCGAGCCCCTCGGCTTTCAGATCGATGACCGCCAACTGCGACGGGCGGGACTGGACTACTGGCCCCTGGTTGCCCTGGAGTGCCATGGGAGCTGGTCAGCCTTTGCTGATGAGCGCCAGGCCCGGGGTGGTCGCCTGATCGCCCTCAGCAGTCACGCGGACGTGCCCTACACGGGATGGCACTTCGAACCCGATGACTGGCTGCTCTTCGGGCGCGAGACCGATGGGCTGCCGGCGGATGTGATGGAGCAAGCCGATGCCGCCATCACGATTCCCATGGCCCGATCGGCGCGGGGTGGCCAGCTGGGCGTGCGCAGTCTGAATTTGTCGGTCGCCGTGGGGGTGGTGCTGTTCGAGGCGTTGCGTCAACAGGAACTCCTGACGCAACCGGGATCAATTGGCATCACTGGGGTCTAGACAGTTGGGCAGGTGCGGGTGTAGCGGCTGTCACTTGTGGCCCAGGGTTCCGTCCGCTACTCTCTGCCCGGCTCGGGGATGTCGGCTTCTCCACGAGCTTTGTCCGATGGGAAGAACTGCATGAAGCCTTTGCTGACCAGTCTGCGATTTTTGATCCCCTGCGCCGTGGCCGTGCCGGCCGTGGTTGTGGCTCTGACCCCCGCCGACCTCGACAAAGCTTCCGTTGACACCCTGATCGCCGCCCTTCCCGCCCCCAGTGCGGACCGCATCTGGGTCAAGGTGCGACAGCCAATCACCGTGGAGGACCTCTCCTCCAGCCTCCAGCTTGATGAGGAGCGTCTCGCCAAGCTCAATGACGTCAATGAAGATCACCGGTTCCGGCAGGGCGATTGGCTGGTGGTGCCCAGCCTGAAATCGCGTCAGATCAAACACCTGGCCGCGATCGACACCAGTGAGCTTCGGCGCACCCCTCCCCTCCAGTCCCTACCGCCTGTGGAGGACCGGGCAGTCGTCCGCTTTGGCGACACCGTTCTGAAGATTGCCCAGCGCTACGGCCTGACGCTTCAGGAGCTGCTCCAGCTGAATCCGGGTCTTGAGACTGCCCGTCTGGTGGTGGGCAGTCAGGTGAGGCTGGCCCAGTCCGCCCCTGGCCGGACTCGCATGGTGCTGGGCCTCAAGCCCACCACGAGCGGCGGGGTCAGCTGGCCTGAGCTTCCCGGGTTCGGTGAGCTCACCAAGCCCTTTGACGGACCCACTTCTTCCCAAGGGTGGATCTGGCCGACCCGGGGCGTGTTCAGTTCCGGCTACGGCTGGCGTTGGGGTCGCATGCACAAGGGCATCGATGTGGCCAACAACGTCGGTACGCCCATCGTGGCTGCCAAGAGCGGTCGGGTCGTGTTCTCCGGCTGGCACGACGGTGGCTATGGATACCTGGTCACCCTGGCCCACCCGGATGGCAGCCGTTCCCTCTACGCCCACAACAGCCGTCTGATGGTGCGGGTCGGTCAGGAGGTGGAGCAGGGATCCCTGATCTCCCACATGGGCAGTACGGGACGCAGCACCGGCCCCCATCTCCACTTCGAGATCCACCCCCCCGGTTCAGGGGCGACCAATCCTCTCCAGTTTCTGCCACCCAGGGCCTGATAAAGTCAGGCCACCGCGGCTCGGTAGCTCAGCTGGTTAGAGCGTGGGATTCATAACCCCAAGGTCGGGAGTTCAAGTCTCCCCCGAGCCATTGTGGTGCGACGGCCCTAGGGCCGTCTTTTTTTTGCCTTCCTGCCACGGGAGTGTGCGCGGTTCAGCGCAACTCCACCGCGTTCAGCCGTTCTCGAAAGCTGGCTGAGGCTGCGCTGTCGTCCCCTGCCCCCTGATTCCCGGTGCTCCAGGCGGGCTCTGGTGCAGGCAGGGGCGCGGGAGTGGTCACTGGGGCGGCGACCGCAGCTGGGCTGGCGCTCCTGCGTCCCCGTCCATATCCCTGGGATCGCCCTTCGATCGCCCGGATCAGGGCCTTGCTGCGGTTCACCTCGCCAATGCTCTGCCCCTCCTTGGGCCGCACCAGGGGGTTGGCCTTGAGTTCTGAGCGCAGTTGGTTGAGCAGGCGGAAATGGCCCGTGGTGTTGTATTTGCGCAGCACGCTCGGCTCCCAGGCCATGGACAGCGATCTCGTTGAGTGGACTACTGGCCAGCCTATGGCCCCAGGACCCAAGCGCCTGTGATAAATTGTTGGGGAGATAACTGGAAGTCGATCCGACTTTGCTCTGAGTAGCCCGCTGGTCTGATGGCCCGGTGGTCTGTTGCTGTGCCGACCCTTGTCCCCAGGAGTGTCCTGGTGGCCCTGTCGGTGCTTCCGAGCTAAAGCCCTCCTTTCCGTTGCTCCCACGCCCTGTTCTTCACACTCTCCAGCATGTCCCGGCTCGTTGGCCTGCAGGCTCCTGATTTCACCGCCACCGCTGTGGTGGACCAGGAGTTCAAGGAGATCACCCTCTCCCACTACCGCGGCAAGTACGTGGTGCTGTTTTTCTATCCGCTCGACTTCACCTTCGTGTGCCCGACGGAGATCACGGCGTTCTCTGACCGCTACGGCGATTTCTCCAGCCGCAACTGCGAAGTGCTGGGTGTCTCGGTGGATAGCCAGTTCAGCCACCTGGCCTGGGTTCAGACCGAGCGCAAAAACGGCGGCCTGGGCGACATCGCCTATCCCCTCGTGGCTGATCTCAAGAAGGACATCGCCCGGGCCTACGAGGTGCTCGATGAGGACGCTGGTGTCGCGCTGCGCGGCCTGTTCATCATCGATCCCGATGGTGTGATCATGCAGAGCACCATCAACAACCTCCCCGTGGGCCGCAGCGTGGAGGAAACCCTCCGTCTGCTCCAGGCCTTCCAGCACATCCGCAACAACCCCGATGAGGTTTGCCCGGCGAACTGGACTCCCGGTGAAAAGACCATGAACCCCGACCCCGTTAAGAGCAAGGAGTTCTTTGCTGCCGTGAACTGAGGCTCAGTTCATTCCCTGCTGACCTGGGGCCCAACCGGGCCCCTTTTTTGATGGCCTGATCAGCCCAGAAGACTGGTCAGCAGGCGCCGGCCATCCAGGCCCCCGGTGCAGGGGTCACAGGCCCGTTCAGGGTGGGGCATCAGCCCCAGCACGTTGCCGGCCGCATTGCTCAGCCCCGCCACGTCGCCCACCGACCCATTCGGGTTGTCCGCGTAGCGCAGCACCACCTGACCGTCGGCCTCGAGGGAGGCCAGCTGCTCCGGATCGCATTGGTAACGGCCTTCGCCGTGGGCAATGGGCAGCACGATGGCTTCGCCCTCGCCATACCCCTGCAACCACTGGGAACGGCCGGGATGGACCTGCAGGGTGGTGGGTTCGCACAGGAAGTGCAGGCGGGCGTTGCGGGTGAGGGCCCCGGGGAGCAATCCCATCTCCGTGAGCACTTGGAAGCCATTGCAGATGCCCAGCACGGGCCCACCGGCGTCGGCAAAGCCCCTCACGGCTTCCAGCACGGGAGCAAAGCGGGCAATGGCTCCACAGCGCAAATAATCGCCGTAACTGAAGCCACCGGGGATAACCACAGCGTCCAGTCCGCCGAGGTCAGTCTCCTCATGCCACAGAAAGCGGGTCGACAGCCCCAGGCAGCCTTCGAGGGCCCAGCGCACATCCCGGTCGCAATTGGATCCTGGAAACACCACGATCCCAACTGTGCTGGCGGCGCTCATGCCGACTGCTCTCCGCTCGCTTCGAGCATCTCCAAGGTCCAGTCTTCGATCACGGGGTTGGCGAACAGCCGATCACTCAGCAACTCGATCTGACTGCGGGCGCTGGCGGCATCCGCAGCCTCCAGCTCCAGGTCGATGGCCTTGCCGATCCGCAAACGGCGCACCCCATCGACGCCCAACCTGGCGGCGGCAGCCCTGGTGGCTTCTCCAGCCGGATCCAGCACCGATGGTCGGAGCGAAACCTGAACGCGAGCGCGAAAGACGGGCACCTGAAGAGCTGGAGGTTTGTTAAATCTTGGCAGCCCGATGGTCCCACCCCCGAGGCTCTGGCCAGCTTGAAGGCAACCCCCTGTCCAGCCATTCGTGGACCGGCTAGCCCAGCCCTGCTCAGCGGCCCCGTGCGGGGCTATGCCGGCCCCGTCCGGGCGGGAGGTCCTGCGTCGAGGCAAACCGGCCCGGATGGGGAGTTTCGTCGGCCTGGGACTGGGAAGCGCGTTGGCAATGGCGACGGCAGTGGTGATGGGGCCTGCCCTGGCCGATCCACTCCTGCTCCGGTGCCGATTGGGCGATGGCCCCTGGCAGACCTGCAGCATGGACATCGACCGCCCTGGTGAACGCTGGGCTCTCCAGGTGGCTGGACGCCGGATCCAATTCCGCCATGACGGCAGCGGCACGGTGACGATGCAGGATCCCGCATCCCCCTCTCCGGCAAGCGGTGGCCCTGCCGGGCTCTGGGTACCGGTCGCCACCACCTGGATTGCCGGTCCAGCGCTCTGCTGGAACGGCGTCTGCGCCCAGGGAGACATCCCCCTGGACTGATGCATTGGGCAGGTCAGCCCGCTGTGCTGGCCTCCAGCAAGACCGCTTCAATCGCCGCTTGATCGAGCTGAAATCCCAGCACGACCAATTCCAATCCCTCGGGTAGAGCTGGCTGATCCGCCATTGAGTGGCTTGAGCCGGCTTCAAACCAGCACTCGAGCCGTGGTCCCACGGCCTGAATCTGCAGGGGGCGCGCCTTCCCCTCCAACCACAGCCGTCCCTTCAACCGAATCAGGCCGGGGTTTTGGATCAACTGGCTGAGCTGCCGCTCCAGGGCCGCCCGGTCAAAAGCACCCCGTAGGTGCAGGGCCAGGGATTCCATGGCCACATGGCTGTGGTCGTGGTGGTCATGGTCGTGGTCGCCGTGATCCTCTGCGTGATCGTCATGATCATGGTCATGGTCGTGCGCGTGGTCATGGACGGTGCGCGTGGCATGCGGTTCTTGCCGCTCCAGACCCAGCACCAGCTCTGGGGAGACGGCACCCCGCTCCATGGGCAACACGGCTGCACCGGGGCGCATCTGGGGGAGCAGGCGCGTCGTCAGGGCTTCGAGGGACGCTTGGTCGAGGCAATCGGCCCGGCTGATCAGCACCAGATCGGCCGCCTCCAGTTGTTCGGCAAACAGCTCTTCGATGGCGGACACGTGGTCGAGGCTGGGATCCGCCAGACGCTGGGCCTCGAGGGCGGCGGGGTCAGCCACCACACTTCCGGCGGCCAGGGCTTCGCCGTCCACGACGGCCACCACCCCATTCACCCGGATTCGAGTCCGGATGGCGGGCCACTGGAGCGCAGCGATCAACGGTTCGGGAAGGGCCAGTCCGCTGGTCTCCACCACGATGCCGTCGAGGCCGTCAGCCCGTGCCAACAGCGTCTCCATGGTGGGTAAGAAATCGTCCTGAACGGAGCAGCACAGGCAGCCGTTGGCCAATTCCACCAACCGGGAATCGACCTCCTCCTCAGGACAGAACCCGCAACTGCGCAACAGGGCCCCGTCGATGCCCACCTCGCCGAATTCATTGACCAGGACGGCGAGCCGCTGGCCGCTGTTGAGCAGGAGATGGCGCAGGAGGGTGGTTTTGCCAGCACCGAGGAAGCCGGTCACCACCGTGACCGGTAGCCGTTGCAGAGACACTGTCATCGTCAGCCCGTCACGGCCGCCACAGCCCAGGTAGCGCCACAACCGGAGAGGGCCAGCGCCAGCCAGCGCAGGGAGTGGGGCGACATCCGGCTGGCCAGGGGACGCAGCAGCACCAGGGCAATCATCAGCAGGGCTCCCTGGCT
>JBIIQK010000278.1:0-2649 GCA_044342135.1 Cyanobium sp. | reverse complement strand
ACCGGCGGCGTAGGCCGCCAGTGGCATGGAGGTCCACCCGAACACCGGCCCACTCAAGACGTAGCCGTGCAGGGCCATGGCAGGCAACAGCAGCACCAGCGGCAGGCGACGCAGCAGCACCAGGGCCTCGACCACCAGCGTGCAGGCCACCAGCACCTCGGCACCGGGCAAGCCAGGCCAGAGGAGGCCGGCGCCACTGCCCACCAACCCGACCACCAGCAATCCGAGGCTCCAGCTCAGGCGCTGCTGCAGGCCCACCAGCGAGAGGGCGAGCAGAAAGAGCAGATGGTCGGGGCCGAGCACGGGATGGGCGAGGCCACTCAACACACCGTTAAAAGCGGTCGGCGCCAGTTGGCCCAGGTCCGCTACGTGGTGGGCCAGGGCAGGAGCCCCCAGCCACAGGGGCGCAACCAGGGCTGGGCCGGCAAGCATCCGGACGGGCCAGGCTGGGGAACGCAGGGCTGGTCCTCGCAGACTTGGCGTCTGGGTCGTCTGGTCGATCATGGGTCCGGTCCGCGCCGTGGGAAGAACAAGACCGGCGGGCGTTCTGACTGGACGGTCGAATGACGCGCCTTCACAGCTGCGGGACAGTGCCGGATTCGCGCCGGACTTTCCCCCTTGCGTCCGGTGGCTGTTCCCCACCGGAACCGGTGTGCTGATGCTATCGGGCTGTCGCCCTATCGGCAGGCCAGGCTGTCGCGCGTGGCCACGCCGGACACCGGATTGGTGCCTGTGGCTCGCTGGCAAAGGGCCTTCTGTTCGGGTAGGTCGAGCACGGCGTCACTGAAGTCAGCCCCGTCGATGCGGGCCCCTTTGAAGTGGCTCTGCATCAGCATCCCGTTGCGCAGAACGGCACCGCGCAGGTCGGCGTCCTCGAAGTGGCTGGCAAAGGCCACCACGTCCTCCAGGTTGGCGCCCTGCAGATCCGCCCCCCGCAGGTCGCTGCTGTTGAACACCGCCCCGCGCAGATCTGTGGCGCTGAGATCAAAACCGGCCAGGGAGGCCTTGAGAAACTCCTGCTGCTGCAGGTTCCGACCGTGCATATCGGGCTGAAGGTCCTGGAGTGAACGCTGGCTGCGCAGCTCGGGCGCGGTGATAGCCCATGCCGGTGCAACCGAAAGGGTCCAGGCCAGGAGGACGCCAAGCGCCGCCATGCCCCACCCGGACCATCGCGCCAGTCGGGTTGCAGTCAGGGGGCCCATGGGCGCGCACTTACGGTGGGTCATCAAGTTATGTCAACCATGGTCATGGCCCTGCGGGTGGTGGTTCCCCCCCACCCCCTGATCGGTCACTGGCTGGGCGTGTTGCGGGATCGCCACACCCCTGCCGCCCTCTATGCCACCGCCACCACCGAACTGGGTCGCTGGCTCACCTACGAGGCCCTGCGGGACTGGCTCCCCCACCGGCGCGTGGCCGTGGACACGGCCCTGGCCTCCGTGCAGGCCGATCTCGTGGACGCCACCGTTCCCCTGGTGGCCCTCCCCCTGCTCACCGCGGGGCTGGGGCTCTGGCATGGAGCCCAATCCGTGCTCCCATCGGCCCGTGTGGTCCACCTCTGGGAGCAGCAGGGCGACATCGGTGGGCTGGACGCTCCGATCGAACCGCGGGCCGGCGTGCTGTTGTTCTGCGCCGAGTTGAGCGATGGTGAACGTCTGATCCGGGTGCTCGATCACCTGGCGGAGCAGGGTGTGGCCGGAGATCGGCTTCGGGTCGTCACGGCGCTGGCGTCCGCTCCAGGACTCCAGGCTTTGGGGGAACGTCACGGTGCCCTCACCCTGTACACCGCCGCCATCGACCCTGACCTCAATCCACTTGGTCAGACCGTGCCCGGTATCGGTGTGGTGGGTGAGCGGTTGTTCGCCGGCACGGTGCTGGAAAGCGCAGCGGCCCCTGCCTAGGCTGACCAAAGAGAATTCAGCTTCCATGGGCGATCGGAGCGGCAACGCCAATCCAGCGGGCAGTGGATCCGCCTTGAGCGTGCTGGCCGGTGCTGTGATCGGAGCAGCTGGCCTGGCCTGGTGGTTGCTGTCGGAGGCGGAACGGCGGCGACTCGAAGCGGATCGACCCAGGCGTCAGCGTTCGGTTCGTCTCCAGGAGGTGGCGGCCGCCGAGCCGCGCACGGAGCGCGACCTGCACGACCGGGTTCATGAGCTCAACCAGGCGATCGATGATGTGCGTCGGCAGCTGGAAACCATGAACCCCCAGCCCTGATCCGGGTCGGCCCTTGGTGCCCAGTCGGTAGGTTTCTGTCAGCCCGACACCGTGCCCATGCTTCGCTCCGCCGCGATCACCCAGGGGATCCAGCGCTCCCCCAACCGCGCCATGCTGCGCGCCGTGGGCTTCGGTGACGGCGACTTCAGCAAGCCAATCATCGGCATCGCCAATGGCTACAGCACGATCACCCCGTGCAACCTGGGCCTGAACGATCTGGCCCGCCGGGCCGAGGAGGCCGCCCACGCCGCCGGGGCCATGCCGCAGATGTTCGGCACCATCACGGTGAGCGATGGCATCTCGATGGGCACCGAGGGGATGAAGTACTCCCTGGTGAGCCGCGAGGTGATCGCCGATTCGATCGAAACCGCCTGCAACGCCCAGAGCATGGATGCGCTGCTGGCGATCGGCGGCTGCGACAAGAACATGCCCGGCGCC
>JBIIQK010000021.1:0-12415 GCA_044342135.1 Cyanobium sp. | reverse complement strand
CCCTGAGAAAATAGCTCGATGCCAGGTAAAACATTCATCCCCTAAAGATCAGAGCTCATCCAGATTGGAACGGCCCTGATCACACGAAAAGCCACCCGAGAGGGTGGCTTTTTTGTTGGCTTTGGCTCATGAGCGGTGCACGTGCACGTGCTGCCAACGGCCCTCGCGATGCTGCCAGACGCGGGTTTCACAGCAGCTTGCGGTGATGGGCTCTCCATCGACCAGTTTTTGCGTGAGGCGGGTGTAACTCAGCACCGCCGCATCCGCGCCGATCCAGCGGATATGGGGGCGGGCCATCGTGACCTGTACCGGTGCTGCATTGGCGCTTGGGTCTGAGGGCAGATCGAAATAGAACTGATGGAACGGAAGTCCTTCACTGAGGACGCCATTGGTTTCCGCTTCGAAGCAGGTCAGATCGTCGCTGCAATATCTGGCATAGGCGTTCCAGTCCCCGCGCACCACGCTCTCGAGCAAAGCCTGGTTGAGCTCGAGGAGTTGTTGATCCTGAGTGGGATTGGATTGCAGCACCGCAGCGTTCATGTCAGTAGCTCCACATCTTCAAGTGAATTGATCTTCGCAAACCGCCCAGGCTCACGGTGGGGGTTCCCGTCCCGATCGCTGAACAGCACCTGCATCCCTGTCGCCTCTGCTGCTTCGCATTCCCCAACCGCGTCGCTGATGAACAGCACGTCCCTGGGCAAAGCCCCCAGCTCCCGGGCGATGGCCGCATAGCTGGTGGCTGCCTGCTTCGCCCCGATGTTGGTGTCAAACCATCGGCTGAACAAGGGCCTGAGATCTCCGGCGTTGCTGTGGCCATACAGCAGCTGTTGTGCGCCTACCGATCCCGACGAGTACACCGCCAGCTGCAGTCCTGCGCTAGCCCAGCGCCGCAATGCGGCTGGCACATCGGCGAACAGGGGAGCCACCAGATCGCCTTCCCGGTAGCCCTGGTTCCAGATCAGGCCTTGCAGCTGTTTGAGAGGAGTGAGCTTGCGGTCGTGCTCGATCAGCCAGCGCAGATAGGACACAACGGCACCCTGGGACACCTGGCGCAACGCCTGGGCCTCAGGGTCGGGATCCTCCCGCCAGGCTGTTTGCACGTCTGCCACTAGCCCCTGCACCTCCGGGTCGCTGGCATGGGCCTGCAGAAACCCGTCCAACCTGTTGGCCGCGTAGGGAAACAGACACCCGGCCACAAAGCTCACCGGGCAGGTGGTGCCCTCGATGTCGAGCAGCACATGGCGGATTCCCCTTTGCAGCAGCTGGGGACGCCCTGCCACCTCCGTTGGAGCAGCCTCGCTTCTTTGGCCCACCAGGCTCTGCAGCAACAGCTGGCGCCAGTGCTGCTCCAGCAAGAACTCCAGAATCTCCAGATGCCGGCGGGCCATCGCCAGGTCCTGGCCCCAGGCGTAGAGACCATGGCCTGCAACCAGCAGCCCGTAAGGGGCCTGGGCCAGGTGCGGTTCGGCCGTGGCCCGGAGTCGCTGCAGGTTTTGGTCGTTGGCGAGCACCGGGATGGCGACCCTGCTCTCATGGCTGACGATCCCGTCGAGACCCTTCAGCATCTCCAGGTCGTGCAGGGTCAAATAGGCCACGGCTTCGTCCGTCTGTGCCGTCGATTCCCCGGGGCGGTAGTGCTGGGAGAGCAGGGTGCCCGCCTGGGAGTGGGTGTGGAGCACGGCGCCGGCTCCGCAAGTTTCCACCAGGGCCAGGTGCAGCTCGGTTTCCGCGCTGGCGCGCCCCTCCCCCCGGATCACCGTGCCGGCGGCATCCACCACGATCAGTTGGTCCGCAGCCACCGAACCCTTGTCAACGCCGCTTGGTGCCATCAGGAGCTCCAGGGGCTGGCGCTGCAGCACGCAGCTGAAATTGCCCCCGGTGCCATCGCACCAGCCGCGGCGGTGGATGGCGGCCATGGTGTCGCTCAGTTGCTGGCCCAGGTCGGCTGGGCTCGGAGCTGCGGGGTTCACGCTCGGGTGCGGCTGGCTCAATGCTGGCAGTTCGGGCACCAGTGGCTGCTGCGCCCCCCGAGCTTGTCGCGGCGAATGGGGCTGTGGCAGCGGCGGCAGGGTTCACCGCCGCGCCGATACACCCATGCCACCCCTCCGTAGTTGCCGTTGCTGCCGGTGAGGTCACGGAAGTCGCTGAAGGTGGTGCCCCCCGCGCCAATGCTTGTTTCGAGTACCGCCACCAGGGCGCTGTGCAGCTGCTCCAGTTGGGAGCGGGTCAGCCGACCACTGGGGGTGTGGGGCCGGACGCCCGCTGCAAACAGCGACTCGTCGGCGTAGATGTTGCCTACCCCTGCCACCAGGGATTGATCGAGCAGGGCATTCTTGATCGGCCTGGTGGAGCCCTTCAGCCGTTGACGCAGGTAGCCGGGGTTGAAGGCTGCGCTGAAGGGTTCGGGCCCCAGCTTTTGCAAGCCGGTGATCACGGTCTCCACGGGCTGGCCTGGCGGCACCCACCACATCTGGCCGAAGCTGCGGGTGTCGATGAAGCGCAGCTCCTGGCCGGCGCCATTGAACAGCTGCACCCGGGTGTGGGAACAGGGTGGTCGGGGGCTGTCGAGCCACAGGAACTGGCCGGTCATGCGCAGGTGCACCCCCCAGGTGCCGGCATCGGCGCCATCCCGGCTGAGCTGGCCCATCAGGTATTTGCCGCGCCGCTGCCAGGCGCCCACGGCCGCATCGCTGAGGGCGGCTGCGAAGGCGGCTGGGGTGGCCGGGCTGGCGATTGCCCGGGCCCGATGCACCTCCACCCGGGCGATCACAAAACCCTGGGTCTGCCGCTCCAGGCCTCGCCGGACCGTTTCGACTTCAGGCAATTCCGGCATGGGTGCAGGCGAAGCGGACTGGGCCCAGCAAAAAGCCCGTGCCACCAAGGGTTGCACGGGCGGATCGGCCGAACCACAGCCTGGCTGAATCCCCGGCTGTGCCGAGATCTCAGGCCTTGTCGAGTTCGCTCTCGGCGAAGTTGTTGGTGTTGATGCCGCCTTCGGAGCCGCTGAAGCCGTTGTAGTTCACCTTCTCAAAGCGAACCACCACCGGATAGCGGATGCCGGATGTATCGATCGAAGCGACGGTGCCGACTTCGTTGAACCAGTAGGACTCGGGGCGCTTGATGCGCACCTTGTCGCCGCGGGAGATGGCCATCGCTGCGCTGTAGATCGGGTGGCTGCCAGAGGGAAGATAGCCGCGGCGTTGGGGGGCTCAACCACCGGCGTCATGATTCGTCGCCCTTGCCATGCAGTCCGTCGGGGTGGAGTGGGCTGGCCCGTGGCACGATCGGCCCTTCCGCAGCCCGTCCCCCTCCCATGGCCATGGCCCCCACGGACGTGCCGGCGGCGCCGGTGTTGACCCTCGAACTGCCCGATCCCGACAGCGACACCATCAGCACGATGGAGTTTCTGGCCCGGCTCGAGGAGGCCTGGGCGGTGTGTGACCGCTTCGACCTGCAGACCGAGATCTGGCGGGGTCGGATTCTGCGGGCGGTGCGGGATCGGGAGAAGCGCGGTGGCGAGGGGCGCGGCACCGGCTTTCTGCAGTGGCTGCGCGAGCGGGAGATCAGCAAGACCCGGGCCTACACCCTGATCCAGCTGGCCGAGTCGGCCGACAGCCTGGTGGGTGAGGGGATGCTCGCCGAAACCAGCGTCAACAACTTTTCCAAGCGGGCCTTTCTGGAGACGGCTCAGGCCGATCCCGAGGTGCAGCAGATGATCAGTGAGGCGGCGAATGAGGGCCAGCAGATCACCCGCAAGCAGGTGCGGCGCCTCAGCGACGAATTCACCGCCGCCACCAGCCCACTGCTGCCCGAGGAGATCCGCCAGCGCACGGCCGAAAACCTCCTGCCGCCGCGGGCCGTAGCTCCCCTGGTGAAGGAGCTGGCCAAGTTGCCGGAGGAGCAGCAGGAGGACCTGCGCCGGGTGCTGCGGGAGGAGCCCGAGCTCGATCGGGTGAAGGATGTGACCAGCACGGCCCGCTGGCTCAGCAAGGCGGCGGAGGCGGGCCTGGCGGTGCGGGCCTTCCAGCAGGGGGAACTGGATTTTGAAAAAGCCCTGCAGGAGGCCCAGCGGCTTGATGCCCTGGGCCTCCTGGCCGATGCGGTGGGTCAGGCCCAGGCGCTCGAGAGTGCGGTGCTCAAGCTCCACACCAGCTGGCGGCGGCTGGGCGGTCTGCAGGAGCGCCTCTGGGTGGAGAGCGGCAGCAGCACGCCCCACCTGCGGGACCTGCTGACGGCCCTTCAGTCGCTCAGCGGCAGCACCCTGCGGGTGTCGCTAGGGGAGCTTGCCGGCGGCAAGCGGGTGCGGTTGCAGCTGGTGGAGGAATCGCCGGACCAGCTGGAGCCGCCGCCCCTACCCTGACCCCTGTATCTGGTGGCCGCTAAGGTCGTGGCGCACTACTGGTAGGGCCCATCGGCGCGCTGGACCCCCTGGAGCCGGACCCCCTCGCGCTGGACCCCCTGGCGCGGGCCCTGGAGCGCCATTTCGGCTGGTCGGGCTTTCGGCCGGGCCAGCGGCCGGTGGTGGAGGCCCTGCTGGCCGGCCAGGACTGCCTGGCCGTGTTGCCCACCGGCGGGGGCAAGTCGCTCTGCTATCAGCTGCCGGCGCTGGTGCGAGGGGGGCTGGTGCTGGTGATTTCGCCCCTGGTGGCCCTGATGCAGGACCAGGTGGGGCAGCTGCAGCGCCGCGGCATTCCGGCCGCCTGCCTCCATGGGGGCCTGGCCCTGCCGGAGCGGCGCCGGCTGTTGGAGCGCCTGCGGGACAACCAGCTGCGCCTGCTCTATCTCGCCCCGGAGCGACTCCAGGCGGAGGCCACCCGCCAGCTGCTCGACGACGTGCTGGAGAGCGGCCAGCTGGTGGCTTTGGCGGTGGATGAGGCCCACTGCATCAGCGCCTGGGGCCATGATTTCCGCCCCGATTACCGCCGCCTGGGCCAGTTGCGGGCCCAGTGCCCGGGAGTTCCCCTGGTGGCGCTCAGCGCCACGGCCGCGCCCCAGGTGCGGGCTGACATCATCCGCCTGCTGCAGCTGCGCCGGCCACTGATCCAGGTGCGCTCCGCCCGTCGCACCAACCTCACCTACGCCATGCAGCGCCGGCCCGAGGACCCCTTGCCCCTGGTGCTGGAGGCGGTGCAGGCGGCGCGGGGCGCGGTGTTGATCTATGCCCGCACCCGCCGCACGGTGGAGCTCTGGGCGGCCCGTTTAACGGGGGCCGGGCTGGAGGCGATTGCCTATCACGCCGGCATGGATCCGGAAAGTCGCCAGCTGGCCCTGGAGCACTTCCAGTACCAGCCCCGGCCCGTGCTGGTGGCCACCGTGGCCTTTGGGATGGGGGTCGATCGCCCTGACGTGGGTCTGGTGCTGCACCTGGACCTGCCGGCCAGTGCGGAGGGGTATTTGCAGGAGTCGGGGCGGGCGGGACGGGATGGTCTGCCGGCCCGCTGCCTGGTGCTCTATGACCCGGCCGATCGCACCAGCCTGGGCTGGGCGATTCGCGGTGAGGGCTCGGCCCAGCGTGATCAGACCCAGCACCAGCAGGACCAGCCGAGGCTGGAGCTGGCCCAGCAGCAACTGCGCCGCATGGAGGCGGTGGCGGAGGGCGAGGGCTGCCGGGAGCAGGCCCTGTTGCTGGCCGTCGGGGAGCTGGGGGCTGTCTGCGGCCGCTGTGACAACTGCCAGAGCCAGGCGGAGCGCCGGGACTGGGGTGGGGAGGTGGCTGAGGCGCTGGAGGCCCTCGAGGCCAGGCCGGGCCGGGATCTGCGCAGCCTGGCTGAAGACCTGGCTGCGGGAGCCCCCGGTGGGGAACGTCCCCGACAGGAAGCCCGCTGGGGCTGGCTGCTGCGCCGACTGGTGCAGGAGGAGTTGCTCAGTGAGAGCGATGATGGAGCCCAGCGTCTCTATCTGCGGGCTTCGGGCCGGCGCTACCGCCGCCAGCCCTGGCCGCTGCACTGGGTCGCCTGAGCGCGGGGCGCTCCTAGCTGGCGCGGGCCTTGCAGATGTCGCTGATCAGCTGCTCTTCGAAGTCGGTCTGGGGGGCATCCCAGCTCTTCCACTGACCGGACTGACTTGTGGCGTTCAACTTGCGGGCCCCGCAGTTGACCGCCAGGTAGACCGGTTTGCCGTCGCCGTTGAGGGTGGGCGCCACGTAGCTGCCGCCCATGGGCTGCCAGTTGGCCCAATCCACCTGGAGCGGGCCGTAGCTGCGCCAGTCGGGCCCCAGCGGTTTGCTGGCGGCCACTTTGCTGGTGGGGCTGGGCCGGGACGTGGTCGCTGGTTTGGGCGTGGCGGATTTGGTGGTGGTCGTTGTTGTGGTTGCTGCTGCGACCGAGGTGGTGGCTGCAGCGGGACTGGCCTGGGTGGCGACCGAGGGTTTGGGGGTGACCGTGGGTTGGACAGTGGCCGTGGGTTGGGGCCGGGGCGTGGGCTGCACCGTTGGCTTCACGGCCGCCGTCACAACCGGTTTGGGGGCGGCTGGTACCGGGCTGGCTGCTGCCGGGATTGCGGTGGCAGTGGCGGTGGCGGTTTTGGACTTGCTTGCGGCGGCGGGTTTGGCGGTCGCGGTCGCCGTGGCTTTGGCGGGGGCTTTGACGGCTGTTTTGACCGGGGCTTTGGCGGAGGCTTTGACCGGAGGCGGGGCCTGGAGTTTCAGGCGGGTGCCGGAGACGACCAGGTCGGGGTCGTCGATCTTGTTGAGGGCCACCAACTTCTCAACGGGCAGGCCGTAGTTGTCGGCGATGGTGGAGAGGCTCTCGCCGCTCCGCACCACGTGCTCCTTGGCATTGGCAGCGCTGGCGCTGCTGCGTGCCACCGGTGCGGAGGAGGGTCGACCGGGAATGGCCAGGCGCGTTCCGGCCACCACCAGATTCGGGTTGGCGATCCGGTTCAGCTGGATCAGACGGTCGGTGCTGGTGCCGAAGCGATCGGCGATTTCCGAGAGGGTTTCCCCGCTTTTGACGGTGTAGGGGGCCGTGGGCAGGGGGCGGGATGCGGCTGTGCTGGCGCTGCTGAGGCTCCCCGGCACCACCAGCTTCTGGCCCGCCACCACCAGGTTGGCGTTGGTGATGCCGTTGGCCTGCATCAGGCGGGTGAGGCTGACGCCCTGGCGGTCGGCGATCTCCGAGAGGGTTTCACCCGGCTGCACGGTGACGCTGCCCGTGGAGCGCCCGGAGCCCGACGCCGCTGCGTTATTGCGGGCTCCAGGCAGCACCAGCTTCTGGCCCGCCACCACCAGGTTGGCGTTGGTGATGCCGTTGGCCTGCATCAGGCGGGTGAGGCTGACGCCGTGGCGATCGGCAATCTCCGAGAGGGTTTCGCCCGGTTTCACCACCACGTTGGCCAGGGCCGCAGACGGGGCCAGGGGCAACACCACGGCTAGGGCCAGGGCGGCAAGGGAGCGACGCATGGACACTACACATAGCTGCCGGAACCATAGGGGGGCTGTCCTGTCCCATCCAGTCCCCAGGCCGCCATCGGCGCATCAAAGGTTCTGATCGCCCCAGTGCGATCAGCCCAGCAGCCGTTTCACCAGGGCCAGTTTTCCGGCATAGGGGGGGTAGCGGGAGGGCAGATCCAGCCAGAACGTGCGCCGCAGCACCGTGCGCTGGTGGGAGAAGGTGAGGAAGCCGGTATGGCCGTGATAGCTGCCCATGCCGCTCTCTCCGACCCCCCCGAAGGGCAGGGCGGCGGCACCGGCCTGCAGCACCACGTCGTTGAAACACACCCCACCGGAGCTGGTGGTGGCGAGGGTGCGCTCCTGGGCGGTGCGATTGGAGCTGAACAGATACAGGGCCAGTGGTTTGGGTCTGCTGCGCACCTCGGCCAGGGCGGCCTCCAGGTCGGCGACTTCGAGCACCGGCAGGATTGGACCGAATAACTCCTCCTGCATCAGCGGATCGTCGCCGCCCGCCACCGCCACCAGGGTGGGTTCGATGCGGCGGTGCTTCGGATCGCACCGGCCCCCCGCCAGCACCTGGCCGCGCGCGCGGGCGCCCGCCAGCAGGCTCTCCAGGCGCTGAAACTGGGCGTCATTGACG
Source organism: Cyanobium sp. (assembly GCA_044342135.1). Taxonomy (GTDB): domain Bacteria; phylum Cyanobacteriota; class Cyanobacteriia; order PCC-6307; family Cyanobiaceae; genus Cyanobium_A. The sequence goes on along the minus strand of JBIIQK010000021.1, from coordinate 4,385 downwards.
ATGCTGCCCAGGTCGTCGCTGGCCAGGGGATCGGCGCCGTAGAAGCGGGTCCACTCGGCGGCGATGGCGCTCACCAGGGCCTGGCGAACCGCGGGCTGCACCAGCAGGTGGTCGGGGGCGATGCAGGTCTGGCCGGCATTGAGCCCCTTGCCCCACGCCAGGCGCCTGGCGGAGGTGGCGATGTCGGCGTCGGCGAGCACGATGGCCGGGCTCTTGCCTCCGAGCTCCAGGGTGACGGGCGTGAGATGGCGGGCTGCGGCGGCCATTACCAGCCGGCCTACCCGGCCGCCACCGGTGAAGAAGATGTGGTCGAACTGCTCCTCAAGCAGCGCGGCGGCCACGGTTCCATCGCCGGTGACCACCTGCACGACCTCGGGGGGGAAGGCTGCCGTCAGGCTGCGGGCCAACAGCTCGGCGGTGCGGGGGGCGTGCTCGGAGGGCTTGAGCACGGCGGTGTTCCCCGCCGCCAGGGCACTCACCAGGGGATGGAGGCAGAGCTGGAAGGGGTAGTTCCACGGGCCGATGATCAACACGCAGCCGAGGGGTTCGGTCTGCACCGAGGCTTGACCCGGCCGCAGGGCCACAGCCAGCCCGATCGCCCGCGGGGCCATCCAGCCCTTCAGCTTCCGGCGGGTGAGGGCCAGCTCGTGGCGGACCGCCACCAGCTCGAAGGTGGCCTCGAGGGGAGGCTTGCCCAGGTCGGCGGCCAGCGCCTCCAGCACCTCGGCTTCATGCTCCTGGAGAACGGCGGTCAGCCGATCAAGCTGCTCCAGGCGCCAGGCCAAGCCGCGGCTGAGTCCGGCGCTGACGGGCGCCCGCATGGCGGCGATCGGGGTGACCAGCAGCGGGGAGGAGGGCATGGCAGGAATCCGTGGGCCCCACCCTGGCAAATGGCAGACAATTCCTGCGCACCAGGGTCTGGCGCAGCTGGCTGATCAGCTCCTGCATCGCCGGCTGCTCAAGGTTGTCGCAGCGCAGCACGACGGCCGTGGGATCGAGGGGCTGCCCCTCGTCGGGTAGGTCCACCATCACCCAGTCGCCAAAGGGAAAGGGCTGGCTGCGGTCCGTCCAGTTGGGGGGACAGCTCTCGGGGCCAGCAATGACAGCCAAATCCAGCACCCGTTCGCGCAGCAGTCCCAAGGTGCGCTCCTCCCCCAGCCACGCCTGCGGCAGGGGGCTGCAGGGATGTCCCAGCCACTGAAGGTGGCCGCTGCCCCTGGCCAGACGCAGCAGCTGGGCGGTGTGGCGCAGGGAGCGCAGAACGGCCTGGTTGGTGTGGGCTCGGTAGCGGCCCTGGCTCTTGCGGAAGTCCAGCCCCAGCTGGTGGCTCACATGGCGATAGAGCCGGGAGATCGAGCTCTGGTCACAGTTGCTCTGGGCCGCAGCCTGGCTGGTGCTGCCGGTGATTTCGAGCAGATCGAGAACCGGTACACCGTCGATCAGGATGTCGCGCATACCCGCACGACCTCGCTCAAGGAGTGTGTGGACCGTATGAACCCCAGGGCGAGCTGGAGTGGCGTTATGCCCACTTCTGGGTAGGCCGGTTACCCGGGTGGTGCGTCTGGCTCGGCTGCCGTTGGCTCAGCGGCCGCGGGAAAGAGCAGCTGCACGGCCGCGCCCCCCAGGGGCGAGCCACCCACCACCACCCGGCCATGGTGGTTGTCCATGGTGGTCTGGACCACGAATAGGCCCAGGCCACTGCCGCTGGGTTTGCTGGTGGCCAAGGGCTCCAGGGCTGTCTCCGGCGATTGGAAGCCCGGGCCGTTGTCCGCCACGGTTAGCACTACGGTGTCGGCCTTGCGCTCCAGGCTCACCTCCACCACCGCCGGCGCGCTCCCCGAGCTCTCCAGGGCTTCCAGGGCGTTGCGCAGCAGGTTGACCACGGCGATCTGGATCTGGGCCGCATCGCCCAGCACGGGCCAGCGCTGGTCGAGCCCTTGGCGCTGCACCGTGATGCCAGCCGCCTTGAGGCTGGGCGATGCGTACAGCAGGGCATTGCGGGTCACGTGGGCCAGGTTGAGCACCTGGTGGTGGGTTTGCACATTGCGCAGCAGGGTGCGCATCTTTTCGATCGTTGTCACCACCGCATCGGCGTTGTCGGCGATGGCCCGCAGGGGCCCCTGGAGGGGGAGGGCCAGGGGGGCGTCGCTTTGCTCCAGCAGCAACTTGCTGTTCAGCAGCAGGGTGCTGAGGGGGAGGTTGATCTCATGGGCGATGGCGGCGGCCTTCAAGCTGCTTTTGAGCTTGTCCTCCAGCACCAGCACGGTCTGGGCATCCTTGAGGCGTTCCCGCTCCATCGCTTCGGCCAGCTGTCGTTTGGCCTGGGTGAGCCGCTCCACCAGGGCTTGAAAGGCTTGCGATACCGCCTCGATTTCCACGGCCGTGCCGGCGGGCAGCTGGGAGTCGAAGACCGGATCGGCGGTCGCGGGCGTCACCTGGGTGGCGGCCTCACCGCAACGCCGTCGCAACACCTCCAGCGGACCCAGCAGCCAGTTGCCCACCCGGATCGTCACCACCACCGCAACGGCCACGGCGGCGAGGGAGAGCAGCAGGGCGATCAGGGCGTAGCGCTGGCTGGTCTGAACCACCTGGTCGGATTGGTTGGCGGTGATCAGCAGCCAGTTGAGGCCTTCCCGCTGTCCCCAGGGATGGAGACCCAGCCAGAACGTGTGCCCGTTGTGAGCCGCGGTGAGGGCTCCGGTCTGCTCGGATCGGGGCTGGAGGGAGCCGTTGGGGCCCGGCCGGAACAGGGTGCGGCTGGCGGCCTGCACCAGCGGATCGCGGAGTTGGTCGATGCGCACCCGGCGGGTGGTGTCGCCGGTGCCGGTGCTGGTGAAGCCGGGCCGAGAGCTGGCCACCACCATCCCGTTGGGCTCCACGATCAGGGCAAAGCCGCGCGTGTCTTTCCACACCTCGGCCAGCCAGGTGTTGAGCTGGCTGAGCACGAAGTCGACACCGATGACGCCGAGCAGCCGGCGGTTGGGGCCATAGAGGGGCTCGTTGTAGGAGATCGCCAGCACCTCGGGTTTGTCTTCCCATTGGTAGATGGAGCTCCAGGTGGCTTTGCCGGCCTTCACCGTTTCGACGTACCAGGCCTCCTCGTGCGTGGTGGTCATGTCCGGCACGGTTTCGAGCAGCGGTCCCCGCTCCCCTTTGGCACCCAGGGCAAAGATGCCCAGGGTGCCCTTGCCGAGGCGGCTGGTGATGGCGTCTTCGTTGAGCACGATGGCCCCGCTGTCGAGCCGTTCCACGCCGAGGAACTCACCCGCTGGGTTGCCGAAGTTGATGTAGCCCACCGGGAACAGCTGCATCTGGCTCCAGAACCGCTGCCCCATGGCATCGAAATCCGTCAGCGACAGCTGGCCCTGCCGGATGGCGAGCACGTTGAGGTTGTTGATCAGTTGCGGGGCCCGCAGCCGGCCTGAGAGCTGCTCGGAGAGATCGGTGATCGAATCCTGCTGGCGCAGGGCGTCGGTGAGGCTGAGGCCGCTGCGTTGGCCGCTGAAGTAGGCCATGCCGCCCACGGCACTGCTCACCAGCAGCAGTTGCAGGCTCGTGGCCCAGATGATCCGATCGCGAAGGCGGTTGCCGGCGAGGGAAGGGCGCTTCATGGCAATGGCGCCAGATGCAGGGCCGCCCGCCGCACCAGTTCGGCGCCACTGCAGCCCAGGCGGCGGGCGATCGCCTTGCGGTGGGTCTCCACCGTGGCCAGGGACAGCCCCGTCGTTGTGGCGATGGCTTTGTTGGAGAGTCCGCGGCCGATCAGGCTGAAGATCTCCTGCTGGCGCGACGTCAGGCTCTGCAGCGTGGGGCGGTGGAAGGGCGCTTCGCTCCCGTGGGGCAGCAGGACCGACTCGATCACGCCCTGGAGTTTTTCGTAGGTGGAGGTTTTATCCACCACCCCCACCAGCATGGTCTCGAGATCCTCCGGGCAGACAAAGCTGGCGGCCTGGGCGGAGAGCACCAGGGTGCGGGCCTGCGGCTGCTGCATCCGCAGAAACCGGGCCACGTCCAGGCCGTCGCCATCGGGGAGGGCCAGATCCAGAATCAGGATCTCGGGGCGATGGCGGCTGCAGGCCAGTAGGCCGTCGTGGCAGGTTGTGGCCGTCGCCACCACCTCCAGATCCCTCAGGCCCTGCAGCATCGTGCAGAGCAGCTGCAAGAACATCACCTGGTCTTCCACGATCAGGCAACGCAGGCTCACGCTGAGGGTGCCGCTGATTGCATCATGCCGAACCGGTGCCGGATTCGGTTTTGTAAGCCCTTGACGAGACTTGAACTCGTGACCTCTCCCTTACCAAGGGAGTGCTCTACCGCTGAGCTACAAGGGCATGTGGAAGGTGGGCCGGGTTGGATTTGAACCAACGTAGGCAGAGCCAGCGGAT
>JBIIQK010000214.1:0-3620 GCA_044342135.1 Cyanobium sp. | reverse complement strand
TTGGCTGCGTTTGCACACCAAGGGCGACAGCGCCTCCAGGCTGGGCAGGAAGGCCACCCCATCGAAACTGAGGGGCGCCAGGGCGGGCAGATCGACCCACTCGTTCTCGAAGGTGATGGCACTGCTGCGCCGGGCCAGCTCCCGGGTGGCGCTCACATCATCGAGTTCCGCCTGCACCACGCTGGTGGCCAGGGTCGTGGCCGGATCGTGGGCTCCGGGCGTCTGCACGTGCAGGGGCACGTTCAGGTTGCGCGCCGCCGAGGCAAGCATCCAGGCCAGTTGCCCGCCTCCCACCACACCGATGGATCGGCCTTCTCCCGGGCTGCCGCGGTCAGCCACGAATTCGGCAGCAGAAGAACTGAAATCTCGTCACGCTCTCGATCAAACCCAAGCCACGCAGAGCCGCCAAGCAAACAGATTACGGTTCGAACCCGTGGCTGCGGCTCAAGTGAGGCCCTTCTCACCTGCGAAGAGGTAGCGCACCAGGCTCAGCAGCAGCACGATCAGGAACAGGGCCAGGCCGATGGTGCAGGCGTAGCTGATCTCCAGCTCGGCGAAGGCCTGGTCGTAGACGTAGTACACCAGAGTGCGGGTGGAGTCGGCCGGTCCGCCCTGGGTCATCAGGTACACCTCCTCGAACACCTTGGTGGCGGCAATCGCCGAGATCACGGCCACCAGGGTGATGTAGGGCCGCAGCAGGGGCAGGGTGATGTCGAGGTGCTTGCGCAGGCCTTCACTGCCATCGAGGGCTGCCGCCTCATAGAGATCGGGAGAGATGCCCTGGAGCCCGGCCAGAAAGATCACCATGTAATAACCCAGGCCCTTCCAGAGGGTGACGAGCATCACCGAGGGCAGGGCCAGCAGGGGCGAGGTGAGGAAGGCGATGGGCTGAAAGGAGCCGGGCAGCAGGGCACTCAGCCAACCGTTGATCAAGCCGTTTTCGGCGTAGATCCAGCGGAAGGCGATCGCCGCCACCACGATGGACACCAGCACCGGGGTGTAGAAGGCGCCGCGAAACCAGTGGATGCCGGGCAGCTGGCGGTTGACCAGCACGGCCAGGGCCAGGGCACCGACCACGATCGGCGGCACCACGCCCACCAGATAGAGAAACGTGGTGCCCGTCACCCGGAAGAACATCGGATCGGCAAGCAGGCGCCGCACGTTGGCCAGGCCCACAAACCGCAGGGGCTCACTCACATCCAGACCGGCCTGGCTGACACTCATCACCAGGGCCATCGCCGCCGGAATCAGCACCGACACCCCGATCAGCACCAGGGCCGGCAGCAGGAACCCCCAGGCCGTGGCGGTGCGGGGGGCGGAGCTGGACATCACGACTCACCGGGTGCGGCCATTGTGGAGCCCGGTTCTGACGGACCGCCACCCCCGGCGGCGCCGACGGCCAGGCCCACCCAGGGCCCGCTTTAGCCTCGGGCAAATCCACCCCGGCCGATGACCGCGACCCCAGCCACCAGCCCGCTGCGCTCCATCGCGGTGGCCCTCCAGGCCAATCCCTATGCCGTGGTGATCGGTGCCGGCGCCCTGGACGGCCTGGGTGAGCAGATCCGCCAGTGCGGTTTCCAGGCGGGCACCAAGGTGTTGATCGTCACCAACCCCGTGGTGGAGGCCCACTACGGCGCCCGCGCCCTGGCCAGCCTGCAGGCCGCGGGCTTGGAGGCCAGCACCCTGGTGATCGAGGCGGGCGAAGACCAGAAGACCCCAGCCACCGTGGCCCTGATCCACGATGCGGCCTTCGCCCGCAAACTCGAGCGCGGCTCGCTGATCGTGGCGCTCGGCGGCGGCGTGGTGGGTGACATGGCCGGCTTCGCGGCGGCCACCTGGCTGCGGGGCATCGCCGTGGTGCAGGTGCCCACCACCCTGCTGGCCATGGTGGATGCGGCCATCGGCGGCAAGACCGGCGTCAACCACCCCGGAGGCAAGAACCTGATCGGCGCCTTCCACCAGCCGCGGCTGGTGCTGGTGGATCCATCCACCCTGGCCACCCTGCCGGAGCGGGAATTCCGGGCGGGCATGGCCGAGGTGATCAAGTACGGCGTGATCGGCGATCGGGACCTGTTCGAAACCCTGGAGGCCGCCGGTGATCTCTCCAGCATCCGCGCCGTGGGGCCAACCCTGCTGCAGACCCTGCTGGAGCGCTCCGCCGCCGCGAAGGCGGCCGTGGTGGCGGCCGATGAACACGAAGGAGGCCTGCGGGCGATCCTCAATTACGGCCACACCCTCGGCCACGTGGTGGAGACCCTCTGCGGCTACGGCACCTGGTTGCACGGCGAGGCGGTGGCGATCGGCATGGCGGCCGCGGGAGCGATCGCCGTGGAGATGGGCCTGTGGAACCCAGCCGACCAGGCCCGCCAACGGGCGGTGATCGCCGCCGCCGGCCTGCCGCTGGACTGGCCACCCCTCGATCCCGACGCCGTGCTGGCCTGCCTGCAGGGCGACAAAAAGGTCAAGCAGGGGCAGGTTCGCTTTGTGTTGCCCACCGCCATTGGCGCCGTGGAGATCCGCAGCGATGTGACCGAGGCTTCGATCCGTCAGCTCGGGCCGACTCAGGTCTCGCCGTAGGTGTCCTCGAGGGCTGTTTCGAGGGTCGTGATCAACAGCACCAGGGCGGCGTGGGCATCGAGATCCGGCCCGCTCACGGTGGCCATCCAGCGGTGGCAGAGCGCTTCGATCTGCTGAAACAGTTCCCCACCGGCCTGCAGGGTGGCCATCACCCGTTCGACGCTCTGTTCATCGGCCTCAGGCGGCAGGCCCACCACATAGCGGCGGCCGTCATCGCCGACGTAGGTGAGCTGCCCATGCTCATCCAGCACCGGCGTGGCATGGGGCGTGATCGGCTCGGGCTGATCCGCAGGGGGATCGAGGGGGTGATCCCCGGGTTGGTCCACCATCCGCCCGCCCCAGCTACCCCTCCCTGCTAAAGCCGCCAGCGCCGCTTGCCCATGCTTCGGGGCCGTCGATCAGCAGCCCTGATCCATCCGCGATTCGTGCCCCGCCGAACCTTGCGTCCTCCCCGACCGCTGGCCATGGTGAGAGACCCGGACGGCGAGGCCATGAGCTGGAGCGAACTGGAACGGTTGGTGGAGGAGGCCGAAGGCGAAGCCAGCCTGCGGCGGTCCCTGAGGCACTGCCGCTCCCAGCAGGAGCTGGTGCTGGCCGCCAGGCGGCTGGGCTACCGAATCACCCGGGTCGACCTGCAGCGCGCCTGGCAGCTGCACTGCCGCCAGGAGCCACTGCAGCAGCAGGGCTAGGAACGAGCATTGCGGGGCGGATGGCCCTCACCGCGCAGCAACTGCCGCTCCCAGCGGCTCAGCTGGCGCAGGAGCAGTGCCGTCAGGGCGATCGCCAGCACCAGGGCCGCCCGCGCCGGCACGCCAGGCACCCAAGCCGCCAGCACCAGCTCGAGCCCCAGGGCTACCAGCACCAGCGACCGCCAGCGGCGCACGCCGCGCAGGGCGCCCGAGCAGGCGCGGCAGTGGCGGGTGTGGCTCCCATGGCGATCCATCAGCGCCTCCAGGCCCAGCCGCGGCGGCAGGGCCGCCTGGGGAAACGGGCCGCCGCCCACGTCGGTGACCCAGGCATGCAGGGCTTGCACGTAGACGTCG
>JBIIQK010000213.1:0-3622 GCA_044342135.1 Cyanobium sp. | reverse complement strand
GGGGCATCGAGGCCACCAGCTACGTGGCCATGCGCTACTGGCATCCCTTCACCGAATCGGCGGTGGCCGACATCAAGGCCGACGGGGTGGATGAGGTGGTGGTCTTGCCCCTCTATCCCCACTTCTCGATCAGCACCAGCGGTTCGAGCTTCCGGGAGCTGCAGCGCCTGCGCCAGGCCGACACCGGCTTCTCGCGGCTGCCGATCCGCTGCATCCGCAGTTATTACGACGACCCCGGTTATGTGGGCGCGATGGCCGGTCTGATCGCCCGCGAGATCCAGGCCTGTCCCGAGCCGGCCACGGCCCATGTGTTCTTCAGCGCCCACGGGGTGCCTAAGAGCTACGTGGAGGAGGCCGGGGATCCCTATCAGCAGGAGATCGAAGCCTGTGCTCGCCTGATCATGGAGCGGCTCGAGCGCGATCTCGGCCACCCCAATCCCTTCACCCTGGCCTACCAGAGCCGGGTCGGTCCGGTGGAGTGGCTCAAGCCCTACACCGATGACGCCCTGCAGGAACTCGGGGCCTCCGGCGTGACGGATCTGGTGGTGGTGCCGATCAGTTTTGTCAGCGAGCACATTGAAACGCTCGAAGAGATCGACATCGAATACCGGGAAATCGCCACCGAGGCGGGCATCACCAATTTCCGCCGGGTCCCGGCCCTCGACACCACCCCTGCCTTCATTCATGGCCTGGCTGACCTGGTGCAGCACGCCCTGGAGGGCCCGGAGGTCAACCTGGATCAGGCGGCCGAGTTGCCCACCAAGGTGAAGCTCTACCCCCAGGACAAGTGGGCCTGGGGATGGAACAACAGCTCGGAGGTCTGGAACGGGCGCTTGGCGATGGTGGGTTTTTCCGCTTTCCTGCTGGAGCTGATCAGCGGACGGGGACCGCTTCATGCCCTGGGCCTGCTTTAAGCGCTGCGGGCTGGCCGGACTGGCTGGGCTTGTCGGCTGGACGGCCCTGCCGCTGTCGCCTGCGCCATCCCTTGCCCAGAGCCGTTGGCAGATGGGGGTTTTCCCCGTCACCACCTTTCAGGCCTACACCAGCCACTTCGGCACCCGCACCGGCCCCTGGGGCCGGGTGGAGCCCCACTACGGTCTGGACATCGCCGCTCCCATGGGCTCGCCGATCCGGAACTGGTGGGCCGGAGTGGTGCAGGACGTGATCCATGACGGCGCCTGCGGCGTCGGCCTGGTGATCCGCTCCGGCGACTACGAGCACATCTATTGCCACCTTTCGGGCTCTGCCGGTGGCGGGGTGTACAGCAGCGGACCGGTGCTGCTGCGCCAGGGCCAGCGCCTGCGGACCGGTCAATTGATCGGCCATGTGGGCATGAGCGGCCGTACCACCGGGCCCCATCTGCACTGGGGCATGCGCCATGGCGGCCGCTGGCTGGATCCGGCCCAGATTTTGCGGGCCATGGCCGCCGGTCGGCGGCAACAAGCTGCCCGCCGCGCCGCGCCAAAAGCCCCACCGGCACCTAGGGTTGCCGTAGTCCGTTAACCAGCCAAGGTGATTGGCCTGTCGCAGCCGTGACGCTGACGCCCCTCACACCTGCGGCCCTGTCCGCTCCATCCGCTTCTCCGTCCACCTCGGGTGGCTCCAACTCCGCCGCTGACGGCACCGCACCCCAGCGGGTGAACGGGGGATTCGCCCTGATGGACGCGCTCCATCGCCACGGGGTGAAGCACATTTTTGGCTATCCCGGCGGGGCGATCCTGCCCATCTACGACGAGCTGCACAAGGCCGAGTCCCGCGGCTGGCTCAAGCACATCCTGGTGCGCCATGAGCAGGGCGGCACCCATGCGGCCGATGCCTACGCCCGTGCCACCGGTCAGGTGGGCGTGTGCTTCGGCACGTCAGGCCCCGGCGCCACCAACCTGGTGACCGGCATCGCCACCGCCCAGATGGACTCGGTGCCGATGGTGGTGATCACCGGTCAGGTGCCCCGGGCGGCGATCGGCACCGATGCCTTCCAGGAAACCGACATCTTCGGCATCACCCTGCCGATCGTGAAGCACTCCTGGGTGGTGCGCGATCCCCGCGACATCGGTCGGATTGTCGCTGAAGCCTTCCTGATTGCCGCCAGTGGTCGCCCCGGCCCGGTGTTGATCGACGTGCCCAAGGACGTGGGCCTGGAGGAATTCGACTACACCCCCGTGGCTCCCGGCACGGCCATTCCCGCCGGCTTCAAGCTTCCCGTCAGCCCGGATCCCGCTGCGGTGGCAGCCGCCCTGGACCTGATCCGTCAGGCGCGGCGTCCGCTCCTCTATGTGGGCGGCGGCGCCATCAGCAGCGGCGCCCACGCAGCGGTGAAGCAGCTGGCGGAGCGCTTCCGGCTGCCCGTCACCACCACCCTGATGGGCAAAGGGGCCTTCGACGAGAAACACCCCCAGTCGGTGGGCATGCTCGGCATGCATGGCACGGCCTACGCCAACTTTGCTGTCACCGAATGCGATCTGCTGATCGCCGCCGGTGCCCGTTTCGACGACCGGGTCACGGGCCGGCTGGATGGCTTCGCCCCCCGGGCCCAGGTGATCCACATCGACATCGATGCGGCTGAGATGGGCAAGACCCGCCTGCCGGATGTGGCCGTCGTGGCCGACGTGCAGGCCGCCCTTGACGCCCTTCTGGCTGCCTCGGCCCAGGACAGTTCCGAGGGACGCACCGAAGCCTGGCTGCAGCGCATCGACACCTGGAAACAGCACTACCCCTTGGTGGTGCCGGCGCCGGAGGGGGATATCGCGCCCCAGGAAGTGGTTGTCGCCCTGCGGGAGCTGGCTCCCGACGCCTTCTACACCACCGATGTGGGACAGCACCAGATGTGGGCGGCCCAGTTCCTCCACAATGGCCCCCGCCGCTGGATCAGTTCGGCCGGTCTGGGCACCATGGGCTTCGGTATGCCGGCCGCCATGGGCGTGCAGACCGCCTTCCCCTCGGAGCAGGTGATCTGCGTCGCCGGCGACGCCAGCATCCTGATGAATATCCAGGAGCTCGGCACCCTCAGCCAGTACGCCCTCCCCGTGAAGGTGGTGGTGCTCAACAACGGCTGGCAGGGCATGGTGCGCCAGTGGCAGGAGAGCTTCTATGGCGAGCGTTACTCCGCTTCGGAGATGACCGGCGGCATGCCTAACTTCGCGGCCCTGGCCGAGTCCTTCGGGGTGCGGGGCGTGCGGATCGAGGATCGGGCCAGCCTGCGTCAGCAGCTTCAGGAGGCCCTCGATCACCCCGGCCCCGTCTTCATCGATGTGAAGGTGCGTCGCAATGAAAACTGTTATCCGATGGTGCCCCCGGGAGCCAGCAACGCCCAGATGGTGGGCCTGCCCAGCCATCCCGAACTGGCGATCGATACCAGCCGCCATTGCCACGCCTGCGGCAGCACCACCGAAAGTGCCCACCTGTTCTGTCCCAGCTGTGGCGCCAAGCTTTGAGCTGGCTCGCGGCTGTCCTGGCGGTGCTGCTGTTGTGGCCTGGCGTCGCTGCTGCGGCTGAAGTTCTCCAGGTGCGCGGTGCCACCGTGCTCCAACTCGGCGACCAGAACCGCAGCTACACCGTTGAACTGGCCTGCATTGCGGTGCCTGACGCCCAGCAGGATCAGGCCCTGGTCTGGTTGCGGCAGGCG
>JBIIQK010000212.1:0-3626 GCA_044342135.1 Cyanobium sp. | reverse complement strand
CCGGCTGCGAGGCCAGCATCGGGCTGAATGTCGATCTGCCCTTCGAGCAGCACGCCAACCGCTTCGTGAGCAGCTGCGAAGGCCGGCTGCTGCACTTCCGCTACTTCTTCACCCGCAAGCTCTTCTTCCTGCGGGAAAGTGATGCCCTGGTGGTGATGCCGGGGGGATTCGGCACCCTCGACGAACTGTTCGAATCGCTCACCCTGATCCAGACCGGCCGCACCCCGCCCATTCCCCTGGTGCTGCTGGCCCCGCCGGGCGATGCCTTCTGGAGTGGCTGGCAGCGGGATCTCAGCCAGGGCCTGGCCGCCCGCGGCCTGATCTCCCCGGAAGACGGCGACCTGCTGATCGAGGCCCAGAGCGCCGAGGAGGCGGTGGCGCGGATCAGCCGCTTCTACCGCCGCTTCCACTCCGCCCGCCTGGGCGACAACCGCATCGAGTTGCTGCTCAACGCCCCCCTGCTGGCGGAGCAGCTCGACAGCCTCAACCGCCAGTTCGACGACCTGGTGGATGAGGGGGTGATCCAGGCCAGCGAAACCGTGGACGACCATGGCCTGCTGCGCCCCTGCCTCAACTTCCACTTCGACCGGCGCCGCATCGGCCGGCTCTACCAGCTGCTCGACACCCTCAACGGCCTGCCCCTGCCACCCGGGCAGGAGCTGGAGCAGCCACCGGGTCGCCGCCAACCCAGCCCGCCCCCCGCCAGCGATCCCGACACCCCATGACGCGCCTTGGCCTGATCGACTACGGCATGGGCAACCTGCACTCGGTGCAGCGGGCCTTCGAGCGGCTGGGCGCCACGGTGCAGCCGGTACACGATGCCGCCGGGATGGAGGGCTGCACGGCCCTGGTGCTGCCGGGGGTGGGGGCCTTCGACCCGGCCATGGAGCGCCTGCGCCAGGGCGGCCTGGCCGAGGCGATCACCGCCTGGTGCGCCAGCGGCAAACCACTGCTGGGCATCTGCCTGGGATTGCAGCTGCTGTTTGAAGCCAGCGACGAGGGCACGGCAACGGGCCTGGGCCTGCTCAAGGGCCGGGTGCGGGCCTTGCCCCGCCAGCCGGGCCTGCCGATCCCCCACATGGGCTGGGAGCCCCTGCTGCCCGCCAGCCCCAGCCCCTTGTTGCCCGCCGGCAGTCCCGACACCTGGGTGTACTTCGTGCACTCCTATGCCGCCGCACCCAGCGATCCGGCCTGCAACACCGCCCTGGTGCGCTTTGGCGACACTGCCGTGACGGCCGCGGTGTGGCAGGGGGCCATCGGCGCCTGTCAGTTTCACCCGGAAAAATCGGGCCCCCACGGCGAGGCGATCCTGCGCCGCTGGCTGGCCTGGCTGCCATCCCGATGAGCCCGCCATGAGCCTGCGGCTGAGCGGAGGCCGCCGCCTGCAGAGCCCGCCCGGCAGCACGGCCCGCCCCACCAGCTCCCGGGTGCGTCTGGCGGTGATGAACCTGCTGGCGGCCGAGGTGCCCGGCAGCGACTGGCTCGACCTCTGCTGCGGCAGTGGGGTGATGGCCTGCGAGGCCCTGCAACGGGGCGCCCGGCGCGTCGTGGCCGTGGAGCAGGACCGCCGCATCGCCGCCGTGGCCCGGGCCAACCTGGCCGCCGTCACCGGAGAGGCGCCTCCCTGCTGGGAGCTGCACTGCCGCGATGTGGGGCGCTGGCTGGCCCGCTCCGCCCCCGAAGCTGGGGAAGATTTCGACCTGATCTACGCCGACCCTCCCTACGCCGCCGGGCTCTACGACCCAATCGCAGCGGGCGTGGCTGCGGGTGCCTGGCTCAAGCCCGATGGAACCCTGATCTGGGAGTGCGCCAGCGATGCCGTCCCGGACGTGCCTGCGGGTTGGCGGCTGCGGGACACGCGGCGATACGGCGGCACCACCCTGGTGCTGCTGCAGCAAGTCTGAGAGACCAGGGAGGCCGGCTGGGGCTCAGTCGAGCAGGGTGCCGCGGCGATACTGGTTCCAGGCCGCCACAAACAGGCCAGCCAGGGTCACGGGGATCAGACCGAGCACGATGCCGCAGAGCAGGGGTTCGATCATGGGGCGGCAGGCGCGGCAATCTGGGCACAATTGTTCCACGACCATGGGCCCCACCGCGAGCCTTCCGCACCAACTGTGATCGGCCAACCCCTGCCCAACCCCGACGCCCCCCGCCGCGGCCTCATCGCCGCCCTGGTGGGCATGGCGGCGGCCGCCTGCATCGTGGCGGTGCTGCTGGTGCTGCCCGCGGCCCGCGCCGACCCCTACACCCGCCAGACCCTGGAACTCAGCGGTTCAAGTGAAAACGGGGGCCGCCTGTTTCGGCTCAACTGCGCCGGCTGCCACGGCATTGCCGCCCAGGGGCTGGTGGGTCCCAACCTGCACGGCGTCGCCGCGCGCAAGAACCCCAGCCAGCTGATCCAGCAGGTGGTGAGCGGCCGCACCCCGCCGATGCCGCGCTTCCAACCCGAGCCCCAGGCCATGGCCGACCTGCTGGCCTACCTCAACGGGCTGGTGTGAACCCAGACCTCACCGTGGTGCTGGTGGAGCCCGCCGGCCCGCTGAACGTGGGCAGCGTCGCCCGGCTCTGCGCCAATTTCGGGGTGGCGGAGCTGCGGCTGGTGGCTCCCCGCTGCGATCACCTGGGCGACGAGGCCCGCCGCATGGCCGTGCACGGCGCCTGGGTGCTGGAGCAGGCCCGCCTGTTTCCCAGCCTCAGCGCGGCCCTGGCCGATTGCCGGCGGGTGGTGGCCACCAGCGGCCGCCGCGACGGCGAACCCCTGCCCCTGCTGGAGCCCGAACCGGCCCTGCGCTGGCTGCAGCAGGGCACGGCGCCGGTGGCCCTGGTGTTCGGCCGCGAAGACCGGGGCCTCAGCAACGACGAACTGCTCCAGGCCGGCCGGCTGCTCACCCTGGGCAGTGGCGACGCCTACGCCTCCCTCAACCTCTCCCACGCCGCGGCCCTGGTGCTGCACAGCTGGCATGGCCTGGGGGCGACTGGCCGGGGCGCCCTGGGCACGGAGCCGACCCTGCCCGAACCCAGCGATCGCCAGAGCCTCGAGGCCATGCTCGGCGACGCCGAAGCCCTGCTGCTGGAGGTGGGCTTCCTCCATCCCCACACCGCCCACGCCCGCATGGCCAAGCTGCGGGGGCTGCTGCAGCGGGCCCAGATCTCCAGCGAGGAGGTGGCCCTGGTGCGGGGCATGGTGCGCCAGTTGCGCTGGGCCAGCGAGCGGGGGCCATCCCCCCAGGCCCATCCCCAGGGCAGGGCTGGCCAGACCCCTTAGCGTCGGTCCACTTCGTCTGCATGGCTCCGTGACCGCCGGCCGTCCGTCCCGCAGCCCCAAGAGCCGCTGGGGCCATCCCCTGCGGCTGGTGTTACGCCTGGCCGTGATGGGGATCGGCCTGGGGGTGATCACCGGCACCACCCTCAAGCTGCTGGCCCCCCGCCTGGCCCAGGGCGCCATCAAGCCCCCCAGCCTCGATGGAGCCGCGGTTCGCCCGGGCCAGGGCATCGACCAGGGCCGCTTCGAGCCCCGCACCGAGCTGCCGGCCCTGAGCCAGCGCTGGGCCCAGCTGGCCGCGGCCCAGAAAGACCTCACCGCCAGCGGCTTCCTGCTGGTGCTCGATGACGGCCGCTTCGCCCAG
>JBIIQK010000211.1:0-3634 GCA_044342135.1 Cyanobium sp. | reverse complement strand
TACACCCCCCTGCTGGAGCTGATCGAAGACGCCCCTTCCCAGCTGCCCGTGTACCCCTACGAGGCCCGCACCTGGGGCCCCGCCGCCGCCGACAGCCTGCTGGCCGAGGACGGCCTGGCCTGGCGACGCCCTTAGTTTTCCCGCCCGTACCCCCATGTCGACCCAACTCACCCTCCAGGCCCCGCTGGCGTTGCCCCCCGCCGAGGTGCCCAGCTACCTGGAGCGCCTCTGGAGCGAAGAGCTGGGCAGCTCCCCCGGCGCCGCCACCTTCACCCTGGTGGTGTGGGAGGGCTCCTGGCTGGAGCAACAGCTGGTGCGCTGCGGGCGGCTGGATGGGCCGATCACGGGCCTGCTCAACGAGACGGTGCTGGAGGCGGCCCGGGCGGCGGCCGGCAGTTGCGGGCTGCCCCTGAGCACGGCGCCGATGGATCCCCAGCTGGCCTGGGCGATCGGCCAACTGGGCGGCGATCACCACGCCGACGACCTGCGGGGCCAGTTTGTGGAAGGGGCGATCAGCGCCCACATGCCCCGGCGGCTGATCACCCTGGCCCCCACCCTCGATGGCGGCCAACCTCTGGAAACCCTGGTGGCCGCCTACTGCCCCCTGCCGGAGGAGGGTTCGGGCGGGTCGGCCTGCGGCGATGTGGTGGTGCTGCGCGGCGGCACCGGCGCCCTGCGCCAGAGCCTGGATCTGGTGCAGCCCCTGATCGCCCCCGACCTGCCCTGCTGGGTGTGGTGGAACAGCAGCCTCGATGAGGCCCCCGAACTGATGGCGGCCCTGGCGAGTGGCCAGCGGCGCCTGGTGGTGGATTCCTCGCTGGGGGATCCGCGCCGCTGCCTCGACCTGCTGGTGGATCGGATCGATGCTGGCCAACCGATCAACGACCTCAACTGGCTGCGGCTGCGCAGCTGGCGGGAATCGCTGGCGATGGTGTTCGACCCTCCCTCCCGCCGGGATGCTCTCAACCACGTGGTGCAGCTCGACCTCGACGTGGAGGGCACCAACCCGGTGAAGGGTCTGCTGCTGGCGGCCTGGCTGGCCGACCGCCTGGGCTGGCACCTGATCTCCACCTACCCGGTGGACGGCGACGGCATGGGCCAGGGCATCGGCGCCGAATTCGAGCGCACCGACGGCGAAACCGTGCGCTTCCGCCAGATGCCCGTGCCGGTGGGCGTGCCCAAGACCCACCCCGGGGCGATGGTGGGCTTGCGGCTGATCTGCCAGAGCAGCCAGGGGTCGCCCCTGTGCGTGATCCTCTGCTCCGAGTCGGGCGGCTGCATGCGGCTCGAATCGGGCGGCATGGCGAGCATGGAACTGGCCGAGGAGGTGGTGCCCCTGCCCAACGAGAGCGAGGAGATGGAGATGGCCCGGCTGTTGTCGGGCGGCCACGACTCCACCAACCCCCTGCTGGCCGCCGCCGCGCCGCTCGCCGCCAAACTGCTTCCCTGAGCCTGCTGCCCGGAGAGCCTGCCCTGAATGGCCTGTCTGATCGCCGCGCCGAGTAGCGGCAGCGGCAAGACGTTGCTGTCGCTGTGCCTGGCGGCCTGGGCCCGGCGCCAGGGCCGGCGCCTGCAGCCCTTCAAGGTGGGCCCCGACTACCTCGACCCCCAGCTGCTCAGCCAGGTGAGCGGCCTGGCCTGCCGCAACCTCGATCCCCTGCTGTGCGGGCCGGAGTGGGTGGAGCGCTGCTTCAGCTGGCACGGCAGCCGGGCCGACCTGGCCCTGGTGGAGGGGGTGATGGGCCTGTTCGATGGCCGCGGCCCCAGCAGTGAGGGCAGTTCGGCGGCGGTGGCGGCCCAGCTCGACCTGCCGGTGGTGCTGGTGGTGGAGGCCTCCCGCCAGGCGGGCTCCCTGGCGGCCCTGGTGCGGGGCTTCCGTGACCACGGCCCGCCGCCGGTGCGCCTGGCCGGGGTGGTGCTCAACCGGGTGGGCAGCGAGCGCCACCACGCCCTGCTGAGCGAAGCCCTGGCCAGCATCGCCGTGCCGCTGCTGGGGGTGCTGCCGCACCACCCCAGCCTTGAGCTGCCCTCGCGCCACCTGGGGCTGCTGCCGCCGGGGGAACTGCACGACCTGGAACGACGCCAGGACCAATGGGCCGACCTGGCCGCCCGCCACCTCGATCTCGCGCAACTCGAGCCCCTGCTGGCGCCCCCCGCCCCCCAGGCCGGCGCGGAGGATCCGATCCGCTGGTGCCTGCGGGATCAGGCCGTGGCACCCGAGCCA
Organism: Cyanobium sp.; assembly: GCA_044342135.1. Taxonomy (GTDB): domain Bacteria; phylum Cyanobacteriota; class Cyanobacteriia; order PCC-6307; family Cyanobiaceae; genus Cyanobium_A. The sequence continues at coordinate 1,410 of JBIIQK010000211.1, read as the reverse complement.
AGCGAGAGCCCAGAGCGGCCCACGGTGGCCATCGCCAGCGACGCGGCCTTCCACTTCCGCTATCCCGAAGCCGGCGAACTGCTGAGCGCGGTGGGGCTGGAGCCGGTGCCCTGGAGCCCCCTGGCCGATCAGCCGCTGCCGGCGGGCTGCCGGGCGGTGCTGCTGCCGGGGGGCTATCCGGAGCTGCATGCGGCCCAGCTGGCCGCCAGCCGGCGCAGCCTGGGCGACCTGGCCCGGGCAGCGGCAGCCGGGGTGCCGCTGGTGGCCGAATGCGGCGGCCTGCTGCTGCTGGGGGAGCACCTGGCCGATGGCGATGGGGTGCTGCAGCCGATGGCGGGGGTGCTGCCCTTCCGCGCCCAGAAAGGGGCGCTGAGCCTGGGCTACCGCCAGGCCACGGCCACCGCCCACGGGCTGCTGGTGCGGCCGGGCGAGACCCTGTGCGGCCATGAATTCCACCGCTGGCAGCTCGAACCTGTGGCCGCAAACGGCGGGCTGTGGCAGCTTGAAGGGTGGGGCACTCCACAACGGAGCGAAGGATGGACAGCGCCGAACGTGCACGCCAGCTGGCTGCATCTCCACTGGGCTGGATGCCCGGTGATTCCCTCTCGCCTGGCCGCCGCAGCCGGGCGCGCCGCGCCGCTGCCGACGAGCGCCGCTTCATCCAGCCCCATGAGCCCAAGCCCCAGATCCAGCAGGAGCGCTGGCGGCTGATGGTGCGGGGCCAGGTGCAGGGCGTGGGCTACCGGGCCGCCTGCTGCACTCGGGCCACCGACCTCGGCCTCAGCGGCTGGGTGCGCAACCGCCCCGATGGCTCGGTGGAAATCGAAGCCGAGGGCTCCCCCCTCGAGCTCACCGAACTGCGCATCTGGTGCGAGAAGGGTCCGGCGGAGGCGGTGGTGAACAGCGTGGCCAGCACCCAGGTGGCCGCCACGGGCGCCGATTGGTTTGAGGTGCGGCGCTGACTGGGGCGGTGGCAACAGAACCCAGGCCGGCAGCCAGGCCGGAGCCGAAGCTCGAACTGTGGCTGGTGCGCCACGGGGCCACCGCGTGGGCCCTCAGTGGGCGCCACACGGGCCGCACCGACCTGCCGCTGCTACCGGAAGGGGAAGCGGAGGCCCGGGCCCTGGCACCGGTGCTGGCCCGCCAGCGCTTCGCCGCCGTGCTGGTGAGCCCGCTGCAGCGGGCGCGGCGCACCGCCGAGCTGGCGGGCCTGGGCGCCGAGGCCCGGATCTGCCCCGACCTGCAGGAGTGGGACTACGGCCGCTACGAGGGGATCACCACCGCCGAGATCCGGGCCCAGGTGCCGGGCTGGACCGTGTGGAGCCACGGCTGCCCCGACGGCGAGAGCAGCCCCCAGGTGGAGGCCCGCTGCCAGCGGGTGATCGCCCTGGCTGAATCCCTGGCAGACGG
>JBIIQK010000209.1:0-3642 GCA_044342135.1 Cyanobium sp. | reverse complement strand
ACGATCTTGCCCTCCGTCATGGTGGACGAGAGGGCCGGCATGAAGATTTCGTGGGTGGCCAACGGGGGTCTGCCGCGAGTTGGGCGGATTTTACGTGGCTCCTGGCAGGAGCTCAGGCGCCGGCCTCGATCGCCTCGATCACACCGTCCCGCACCAGCACCGCCGCCTGGAGCTTCTCCACCAGGTTGTCGCCCACCCGCACCTCACAGAGGCTCTCGATCTGCCCCTGCTCCACGATCTGCTCCATCTCCAGCTCGCGCACCTGGCGCTGCTGCTCAAGCATCTGACGCTTCTGCTCCTCCAGCTCGGTCCGCTTGGCGGCCACCTGCTGCTGCACCGACGCCACCTGGTCCTGGACGCGGGGGTCCAGGGGATTGGCACTCTGGCGGCGGATCTCGTCGATCAGCTGCTGCCCCTCCTGCTCGAGCTGGGACAGCTGGCCATCCACGTTGGCGATGGCGTTGCTGAGTTCGCGCTCAGCGTCTTCCTTCCAGCGGGGCGTGACCACGGCACGCACGGTGATCGTGCGCTTGATCGTCAGGGAGCCGTCGGCCATGGGTCATGCAAAGCAGCGCCCAGGCTGTCAGTGCGGCGGGCCCGGGTCAACGGCCGGTTGGCCGCACCTCACCGAGGCCCATAGATGGCGGCAATCGCGCCTTCATCCCGGGCGGCAATGCGGTCCCGGCGCTGCTTGAGGGTCTGGGTCAACAGGCCGTTGTCGAGGCTGAAGGGCTCCACCAGGGCCACGCCGGCCAGTCGCTCATCGGGCCGGGAAGCCGGTCGAGCAGCCAACAGCTGGTTGCATTCGCGGGTCAGGGCGCGCAGCAGGGCGGCATCGGCCGCCCCCCCCTCCTGAGTCAGACCGGCGGCGGCGGCAAAGGCGGCCAGGGCCTCGGCCTTGGGCACCAGCAGGGCGCCGAGCTGTTTGCGGTCCTGGCCCACCACCATCACCTGCTCGATCAGGGGGCTGGCCACCAGGGCCTCCTCCAGCGGGCCCGGCTCGATGTTTTCACCGCTGCTGAGCACGATCGTGTCCTTGGCCCGGCCGGTAAGCACCAGGGAGCCATCGGGCAGCAAGTGGCCGAGATCGCCCGTGTCAAACCAGCCCTCGCCATCCAGCACCGCCGCCGTGGCCTCGGGCTTGCGCCAGTAGCCCGCCATCACCTGGGGGCCGAGGGCCAGCACCCGGCCCCGCTGGCCAAGCGTCAGGAGCGCGCCAGTGTCGGGATCGACGATCCGCAGGCTGGTGGCCGGCAGGGGCTGGCCGGCACTGCCCCGGCGATTGCTCCAGCTGCGGCGGCAGGTGAGCACCGGGCTGGTTTCGGTGAGGCCGTAGCCCACCAGCAGCGCGATGCCGATCGCCTCAAAGAAGCCATCCACGTGCAGGGCCAGGGCGCCGCCGCCGCTGATCGCCGTGCGCAGCCGTCCCCCCACAAGCTGCTGGCGCAGCTTGGGCCACAGCAGTGTGGCGGCCAGCCGGTGCAGGGGCCAGCGCACCAGCGCCTGCGCAGCCGCCCCGAGCCGGGCAGGCAACCCTTCCGGAGTAAGGGTGAGATCCAGGGCCTGACGCCGCCGCTGGCCGTAGGCGCGGCTGTTGGCCAGGGCGGCCCGGAGCAACCGCTGCCGCGAGGCCGGCATCGCTGCCAGGGCGTCGTCGAAGCCCGAGAGCAGGGCCTCCCACAGGCGCGGCACGCTGATCAGGTAGTGGGGCCGCACCCGCTGCAGGTCGGGGCGCAGCTGCTTGAGGGTGGTGTAGGTCTGCCGGCAGCCGCAGGCCAGCAGGAAGTATTCGGCGCTGCGCTCGTAGGAGTGCCAGATCGGCAGCACGCTCACCACCCGATCACCGGGCCAGGGTGCCACGGCCACACCCAGGTGGCGCAGCTGGTGCAGCAGGTTGGCGTGGCTCAGGGGCACGCCCTTGGGCTGCCCCGTGGTGCCGGAGGTGTACAGGATCGTGGCGAGGCGGGCCCCATCCCCGGGCGGGGGCGGAGCCGGCGTGCCGGAGGCCAACGCCGCGGCACCGCGCTCGAGCAGGTCGTCCCAGCTCAGGCAGGGCACCGGCGGCACCCCCGCACCCCGCTCCCCCTCCAGCACCACCACGAAGCGCAGCCGAGCCAGGGCCTCAGCAGGAAGGGGGAGCTTCTCCAGCAACCCCACCGACTCCACCACCAGTCCGACGGCGCCGGAGTCTTCGAGGATGTAGCGCAGCTCCTCCACCGGAGCGGCACTGCCTCGCACCGCATCGGCGGCGCCGGCCCGCATCAGCCCCTGGTCGACCTGGAGCCAGCGGGGGCTGTTTTCGGCGAACAGGGCCACCACATCCCCGGCAGCCACCCCCAAGCCGGCGAAGGCTGCCGCGGCCTGCTCGATGCGCTGGTGCAGCTGGCGATAGCTGACCTGCTCGGGAGTGGCCGCGTGGGGGGCCTCCAGGGCGATGGCGTCGCCATGGCGTTCGGCCAGCACGGACCAGAGCTGCTCCAGACCGGTGAGGCCGCTCCAGTCGGCCCGGCGGGCCAGGGCCTGGCGGTCGCGGCGGCTGCCGCTCCAGTGAATCTCGGCGGGGGAAGCGGCGCGGGCCACGGCGACGGCAGGGGAACGGCGTGGCCCCAGGGTTACCACCCCTGAAGGCCTTCCTGCGGGTTCGGTGGCCGCAGATCCAAACCGAACCGCTCCGCCAGGGCCGCCAACAGGGGGGCGCGCAGCTGCTGGCCGGTGAGCTCCGGTCGCCAATCGGCCAGCCGCCCCACCGGGCGGTTGCTGAGGCCACAGGGCACCACCGCGGCAAATCCCGCCAGATCGCCATCCACGTTCAGGGCCAGGCCGTGCTGGGTGATCCAGCGGCGGGCCCCAACCCCGATGGCCGCCACCTTGCGGCCCTCCAGCCACACGCCGGTGAGCCCGGCGATGCGCTCTCCCTGGAGATCGAGCCCTGCCAGCAGATCGATCACCACCTGCTCCAGGTCCCGGAGGTAGCGGTGCAGGTCAGCGCCGTGGCGCTGCAGGTTGAGCACCGGGTAGAGCACCAGCTGGCCCGGGGCGTGGTGGGTCACCTCCCCGCCCCGATCGATCCGGTGCAGCGGCAGCGGCGCTGCGGCCGGATCGAACCGCAGGAAAGCCTCGGAGGCTCCCCGGCCCAGGGTGTAGCAGGGCTCATGTTCGAGCAGCAGCACCGCCTCCGGCCCCTCGGGGTGGTCCAGGAGCCGCTGTTGCAGGCTGCGCTGGGCCTCCCAGGCGTGAAGAAAGGGCACGGGCCGGGCCGCTTCAAAAAGGATTGCGTCGAGCTTGGGGCCCATCACGAACCGTTCTTAGCGTTGGGGCACCAGAGCACCGGAGGCGGTTGCCATCTGATGAAACTGCTGATCCATGGCCGCAATCTTGACGTCACCCCGGCCATCCGGGAGTACACCGAAACCAAGCTGACCCGCGCCATCCACCACTTCGAAGGCCTCGTCAAGGAGGCCGACGTGCACCTCTCGGTTGCCCGCAACCCCCGGGTGCCACAGCAGACGGTGGAGGTCACGATGTTTGCCAACGGCACCGTGATCCGGGCCCAGGAGCGCAGCGACAACCTCTACGCCAGCATCGACCTGGTGGCCAGCAAGCTGAGCCGCCAGCTGCACCGCTACAAGGACCGCATCCAGG
>JBIIQK010000210.1:0-3642 GCA_044342135.1 Cyanobium sp. | reverse complement strand
AGGGCTGGAGTCAGGCGGCCACCTTCTTGCCCACCCCCATGCTGCGCAGCTCGCTCAGCAGGCCGTTGAGCACGGCCTTGGCATCGCCAAACACCATGGCGGTCTGGGGCAGCTCAAACAGGGCGTTCTTGATGCCGGCATAGCCGGCCCCCAGGCTGCGCTTCACCACGAACACCTGGCGGGCCTGGTCCACTTCGAGCACGGGCATGCCAAACAGCGGACTGGTGGCGTCGCTCTTGGCATCGGGGTTCACCACGTCGTTGGCCCCGAGCACGATCACCACGTCGGTGCGGGGGAATTCCGGGTTGATCGTGTCCATCTCGAGCAACTGCTCGTAGGGCACGTCGGCCTCGGCCAGCAGCACATTCATGTGGCCCGGCATGCGGCCGGCCACCGGGTGAATGGCATAGGTCACCTCCACGCCGTGGGCCTCGAGCAACTTGGAGAGCTCGCGCAGGGCGTGCTGGGCCTGGGCCACCGCCAGGCCGTAGCCGGGCACAAACACCACCCGCTCGGCCGCCTCGAGGGCCAGGGCGCATTCCTCGGCGCTGCAGCTGGTGATCCGGGTGTAGCCGGCTTCCTCGCCGCCACCCCCCACGGGCGCGGCGCCCCCGAGGGCCCCGCCGAACAGCACGCTCACCAGGGAGCGGTTCATGCCGGTGCACATCACCTGGGTGAGGATCAGGCCCGCAGCGCCCACCATGGCGCCGGCCACGATCAACAACTGGCTGCCCACCACGAAACCAGCAGCGGCGGCGGCCACGCCGGAATAGGAGTTGAGCAGGGAGATCACCACGGGCATGTCGGCCCCGCCGATCGGCAGGGTCACGCCGATGCCCAGCAGGCTGGAGGCCACCACCAGCACCCACAGGGGCAAGCCGGCCATGGCTCCCGGCAGGGCGATCGCACCGGCCAGGCAGGCAACCGCCAGGGCGATGTTCACCACGTGGCGCAGGGAGCTCTGGGTCCAGCCGGGGGTGTCGATCCAGCCCTGCAGCTTGCCCATGGCCACGATCGAGCCACTGAAAGTGATCGCCCCCACGAACACCGAAATCACAATCGAGATCTGCTCCACCAGGCCGCTGGCACCGCCAGGGCTGTAGAGCGCCACCCCCAGGGCCACGAGCAGCGACGCCATGCCGCCGCAGCCGTTGAACAGGGCCACGGTTTCGGGCATGGCCGTCATCGGCACCCGCTGGGCCGTCACCAGCCCGAGCAGGCCGCCCGCGGCGGTGCCGATGGCGATCCAGAGCCAGGCCTGGGGGCTGAGGGGCTGCTGGATCAGCAGGCCCAGCACCGCCAGGCCCATGGCCAGGGCGGCCAGGCCGTTGGCGGAGCGGGCGGTGCTCACCTTGGAGAGGCCCTTGATGCCGAGCGCCAGCAACAGCACGGCCACCAGGTCAATGGCCGCAGGCAGCAGGTCGAGTCCAGCCATCAGCGTGCCCCCCCGGAACGGGCCGACTTACGGGAGAACATCGCAAGCATGCGGTCGGTCACCAGGAAGCCGCCCACCACGTTGAACAGGGCGAAGCCCAGCGAGAGGGAGCCCAGCACCAACAGGGGCACCTGGCCATTGGCCTGGGCGATCAAGGTGAGCGAGGCCAGCACCGTGATGCCACTGATGGCATTGGCGCCACTCATCAGGGGCGTGTGCAGGGTGGGCGGCACTTTGCCGATCAATTCGAGGCCCAGCAGGCTGCCCAGCAGGAGCACCCAGAGGGCTTGGGTCAAGGCACTCATCAGTTGGCTCCGGAAACGAGGTCGGGGAACCGGCAGGCGCCGGCGTGGGTGAGCAGGCAACCCGCCACGATCGGGTCCTCCTGGTCGAGCTGGAAGCCCTCCTCGCCCAGCACGTGCTCGAGCAGGGCGGCCAGGTTGCGGGCATAGAGGGCGCTGGCGTGGTTGGCCACCGAACTGGGCAGGCCGTCGCCGCCGATCAGGGTCACGCCGTGGCGCTCCACCGTCTGGCCGCAGACCGTGCCGGCGCAATTGCCGCCCTGGGCCACGGCCAGATCCACCACCACGGAGCCCGGGCGCATGCCCGCCAGCATCTCCTCAGAGATCAGCAGCGGAGCGCGGCGCCCCGGCACCTGGGCGGTACAGATCACCATGTCGGCCAGGGCCAGCTGTTCGGCCAGCTGCTGGCGCTGGGCCGCCAGGAAGGCCTCACTGGCCGCCTTGGCATACCCACCCGACTCCGCCGGCCGCTCCTCCTGTTCCGGTGGGGAGACAAACCGTCCCCCCAGGGATTCCACCTGCTCCTTGGCGGCAGGGCGCACATCACTGACGTACACCACCGCCCCGAGGCGCCGGGCCGTGGCCAGGGCCTGCAGGCCGGCCACGCCAGCGCCGAGGATCAGCGCCCGGGCGGGCTGGATCGTGCCCGCGGCGGTCATCAGCATCGGCACGTAGCGGTCGAGGGCCGCCGCCGCCAGCAGCACGGCCTTGTAGCCGGCGATGTTCGCCTGCGACGACAGCACATCCATGCTCTGGGCGCGGCTGATCCGCGGCAGCAGCTCCAGGGCCAGGGCCGAAAGCCGGCGGGCCTCGAGCTGCTCCACCAGGCTCGACGCGCCGTAGGGGGCCAGCAGGCCGGCCACCAGGGCACCGGGCTTGAGCTGGTCGAGCACGGCGGCGGCCGGCGGGTTGACGCACAGCACCGCATCGACGCCCGCCCCCAGGCCGGCCCCCGACTCCACCAACTGGGCGCCGGCGTCGGCGTAGTCCTGATCGGCATAGCCGGCCGCCAGGCCCGCCCCCAGCTCCACCTGAAATTGCAGACCGCGGGCCCGCAGGCGCCGCACGGTTTCCGGCGTCGCCGCTACCCGGGCCTCGCCCGCACTGCGCTCCCGCAGGATCAGCACCGCTCCCACTTCCACACCCGACGGTTCAGCCAAGAGGGTTCCCAGGGGTCATGCCTCCATTAGGGGGTGAGCCCCCTGCCAGGGGCAACCGAACACCGCCAAATGTGCGCAGTTCACCATGCAGAGGGCGCCGTTGGGCAGCCAGGGCTCAGAACAGGGGCAGCAGCTCCTCTTCGACGCAGCTGGCCTGGGGCAGGGCCCCCAGATGGCGCAGCTGGCGGGCCCGCAAAATCATCGGATCGATATCGCACTCAAGCTCCCAGCAGGCGCCGAGATGGCGTCGCTGCCGCTCCGCCGTCCAGGCCCAGGAGCCTGGATCGGAGAAGGGGTTGGAGAGATGGGGGTTGGGGTTGGCCATGGAGGCAACGGCTTGGCCCGGGGGGATGGCCAGAAGGTAGGCACAGCCAGCCACAAACCCATAGGCCACATCACTCATTCATCGCCACAATGGCGCGATGGCGCTTCCCTCCTTTGATCTGGGCCTCCCGGCAGCGGCAACGCCAGGGGTCCGGCCCAGGCAGTGGCAGACCCGCCTGATCCAGCTGCTGCGAGCCCGCCTGCTTAACGGCCAGCCGGGTGGCCACGACGTGCTGATCCACGCCGGCCCCGGGGCCGGCAAGACCCTCGGAGCCCTGCTCAGCTTCCACACCCTGCAACGGGAGGGCCGCCTGGAGCGCTTCCTGGTGTTCTGCCACCGCAGTTCGATTGCGCGGCAGTGGCTGGGGGCGGCGGAGCGGCTGAATCTGCGCCTGCTGGAATGGGATCCCGAGCAGGGCGT
>JBIIQK010000272.1:0-2747 GCA_044342135.1 Cyanobium sp. | reverse complement strand
CAGCTCAGCGGCGACGGGCGCTGGGGAGCGCTGCTGGTGGAGCTGCTCGAGCACCCCCAACTGCAGGTGCGGCGGGCCGCCCTGATGGACCTGGGAGCCGCCGGCTGGCGACCCGGCTTCGAGGCCATTGCCGGCACCCTGGCTGAAAACAGCCTCAAGCTGATGGCGCTGCGGGGCCTGGTGGAACGGGGCAGTGGCGAACCCGGAGACGGGGCCCTGCTGGCCTGCATGGATGCGCTGCTGTGAGCGATCTCTCCCCCCTGGCCCTGACAGCCCGCATCGAGGCCGTGCAGCAGGCCGACAGTGCCCTGGCCCTGCTGCGCGCCACCCAGGACCTGGCGGCCTGCACGGCTCCCGCGGCCGCGCCCACCCTGGTGGAGGTGCTGGGCTTCAACAATCCGGGCGCCGCGGTGGCCGCCGTGGATGGGCTGATCAGCCTGGGACCTGCCGCGGTGGAGGCCCTGCTGCAACTGGATCCGGAAAACTACGGAGCCCGGGCCTGGGCGGTGCGGGCCCTGGCGGGCATCGGCGACGTGCGGGGCCTCGAGCTGCTGTTGGATGCGCTGGGGAGTGATGTGGCTGCCAGCGTGCGCCGGGCCGCCGCCAAGGGCCTGGGCCAACTGCAGCTGGGAGGGCTGCCTGGAACTGAGCAGCATGGGGTGCGCCAGCGCTGCCTGGAGGCCCTGCTCGCGGCCACCGGCGATGGCGAATGGGTGGTGCGCTACGCGGTTGCGGTGGGGCTGGAATCCCTGGTAGCAGGGCTTCCCGCCGAGGCCCAGGAGCGCCAGCAGGCCCGGGAGGCCCTGGTCGGCCTCAGCCGGGGGGACGACGACACCCCTCCGGTGGTGCAGCGCCGCGCTGCCCTGGCCCTGTCACGCCTGGAGCATCCATGAAACGGGTCCTGTTTGTCTGCCTGGGGAACATCTGCCGCTCCCCGGCCGCCGAGGGGGTGTTCCTGCACCTGCTGGCCCAGGCGGGCGCCGCAGACCAGTTTGTGGTGGACTCGGCCGGCACGGGGAGCTGGCATGTGGGCAAGGCCGCCGATCGGCGCATGCGCGAAGCGGCCAGCCGCCGGGGCATCACCCTCACCAGCCGCGCCCGCCAGCTGGAGCCGAACGACCTGCTCCGCTTCGACCACATCCTCACCATGGATGCCAGCAACCTGGCCCGGGTGGAGTCCCTGGCTCGGGAAAGCGGGCAGGCGCAGGCAAATCGGGCCCGGATCGAGCCCCTGGTGCGCTACTGCCGCCAATGGGAAGCCCTGGAGGTCCCAGACCCCTACTACGGCGGAGAAGCGGGTTTTGAGCAGGTGCTCGACCTGCTGGAAGACGCCTGCGCTGGGCTGCTGGCTGCCCTGGAGAGCGACCCCACAGGGAGGCCCCCCACCCCTAGGGAGCCGGAGTAGGCCAAACCTCTTCAGGCACTCGCTCGCGAAAGAGATCCACCAGGGCCTGGATCACGGCCTCAATCTCCATGCCGTCGGTGACCAGCTCCAAGGCGTCCTCGGCCTGACAGAGCGGCGCCACGGCGCGGGTGGAATCGAGGTGGTCTCGCTCGGCGATCTGGGTCTCCAACTCCGCCAAGGGCGGCACGGCAAAACCCCGCTGCGCCAAATCCTGGGCGCGGCGGCGGGCCCGCTCGGCCACGGTGGCCGTGAGGAACACCTTGAGCTCGGCGTCGGGAAACACGGCTGTGCCGATGTCCCGGCCTTCGGCCACCAGCCCGCCCCTGTGGCCCATGGCCTGCTGCTGGGCCGTCAGAGCATCCCGGACGCAGCCATGGGCCGCCACCACGGACACCTGCGCCGTCACCTCCGGGCTGCGGATGGCTTCGGTGACCTCGTGGCCATTGATGCGCACCTGCTGCTCACCCCCGGGGCCTGAGCGCAGCTGCAGGTCCAGGTTGTGCAGCAATGGCGCCACCGCATCCGGATCAGCGGGGTCGGCGCCCTGGTGCTGCACCCACCAGGTGAGCGCCCGATACATCGCCCCGGTGTCGAGATAGATCAGGCCCAGCCGGCTGGCGAAGGCACGGGTGACCGTGCTCTTCCCAGCCCCCGCCGGACCATCAATGGCAACGATTGGCAGACGGGACATCAGAAACAGATGGTCGATCAGGCGGCTGGGGCCGCAATGCACCGCCGCCGCAAGCAGGGCGAGGCCCCGAACCTGTGGCAACGGCTCCAGGCTATGGGGAGACACCAGCTCCACATAATCCACCACCAACCCGGCCGCCTCCAGCTGGGTCGTGAGGCCGCTGGTCAAGGCTCCCGCCTGGCGCTCCCCGGCCTGCAGCCGGGCCGCAGCGGCCGCCAACGCCACTGGCAGGGCCGTGGCCTGCTGGCGCTGGGGGAAAGAGAGGCGGCGATTGCGGGAGCTGCAGGCCAGGCCATCCCCCTCCCGCACGGTGGCACAGCCCTCGATCCGCACCGGCAAGCCCAGATCCGCCACCACCCGCCGCAGAATCACCAGCTGCTGCCAGTCCTTTTCCCCCAGCCACAGGCGGTGGGGCTGGACCAGGGCCAACAGCCGGGTGACCACGGTGGCCACACCCTCGAAGTGCTGGGGGCGGCTGCGGCCGCACAGGCCCTGGGTCAGGGCCTGGGGCGGCGCAACCCGGGTCAGGCCAGCCTCGCCCTGGGGGTAGATCTCCGCCACGGAAGGCGCAAACAGGGCCGTGGCTCCGGCGGCCGCCGCCACGACTCCATCGGCCGTGAGGTCGCGGGGATAGGCCTCGAGGTCTTCGCC
>JBIIQK010000208.1:0-3663 GCA_044342135.1 Cyanobium sp. | reverse complement strand
GCGGCCTCACCCGGCCTGAAGCTGCGCAGCGCCCGGCGCCGCTCTGGGGCGATCGCGGCGAGTTGCCGCTCCAGATCCTCACGCCACAGCGTGCTGGAGCCCAATGCGCTGGATCTCAATGACCTGGATCCCAATGACCTGGCCGCGTTACCGAAACGCTAGGTCCAGGCTGGGCCGAGCTGGGCCAGGCCTGGGGCCCATAGGATGGGTTGATGACTCAGCTCCGACAGCAGCGTGCCTGATTCGGTGCTGGATCCAGGGGCGATTTTTCCCTTCCCGCTCGACGCCTTCCAGCTGGAAGCCATCGATGCTCTCAACCAGGGCCACTCGGTGGTGGTGAGTGCCCCCACGGGGTCTGGCAAGACCCTGGTGGGCGAGTACGCCATCTACCGCGCCCTGGCCCATGGCCAGAAGGTGTTCTACACCACGCCCCTGAAGGCCCTCTCCAACCAGAAACTGCGCGATTTCCGCGTCCAGTTCGGCGCCGACAAGGTGGGCTTGCTCACCGGTGATCTGAGCCTCAACCGCGATGCCCAGGTGGTGGTGATGACCACCGAGATCTTCCGCAACATGCTTTACGCGGAAGCCGATGCGGGCGATGACCCGCTCGAGGGCGTCGAAGCGGTGGTGCTCGATGAGTGCCACTACATGAACGACTCCCAGCGGGGCACCGTGTGGGAGGAATCGATCATCCATTGCCCCCCGCCCATCCAGTTGGTGGCGCTGTCGGCCACGGTGGCCAATGCCGGCCAGCTCACCGATTGGATCGAGCGGGTGCATGGCCCCACCCGGCTGGTGCTCAGCGACCATCGGCCGGTGCCGCTGGCCTTCAGCTTCTGCAGTGCCAAGGGCCTGCACCCCCTGCTCAACGACGAGGGCACGGGGCTCCATCCCAACTGCAAGGTGTGGCGCGCCCCCAAGGGCAGCCACCGCAAGGGCCCGAAAACGCCCAAGCCGCCCCAGCCCGAAGCTTCGCCCCTCGGTTTTGTGGTGGCCCAGATGGCCGAGCGCGACATGCTGCCCGCCATCTATTTCATCTTCAGCCGCCGCGGCTGTGACAAGGGGGTCAAGGAGCTGGGTAAAGCCACCCTGGTGACCCCGGCGGAGCATGCCCGCATCAAGGCCCGGCTCGATGCCTTCGTGGCGACCACCCCCGAGGCCGTGCGGGAGGGCGGCCACGCCGAGGCCCTGCTGCGCGGCATCGCGGCGCACCATGCCGGCGTGCTGCCGGCCTGGAAGGAGCTGATCGAGGAGCTCTTTCAGCAGGGGTTGATCAAGGTGGTGTTCGCCACCGAAACCCTGGCGGCCGGCATCAACATGCCGGCTCGCACCACGGTGATTTCGGCCCTCTCCAAGCGCACCGAGCGGGGCCACCGGGCGCTGATGGGCAGCGAATTCCTGCAGATGGCCGGTCGGGCGGGCCGCCGCGGGCTCGATTCCCAGGGCTATGTGGTGACGGTGCAGAGCCGCTTTGAGGGGGTGCGGGAGGCGGGCCAGCTGGCCACCGCGCCGGCCGATCCCCTGGTGAGCCAGTTCACGCCCAGCTACGGCATGGTGCTCAACCTGCTGCAGCGCTACGACCTGGCCAAGGCCAAGGAGCTGGTGGAGCGCAGCTTCGGGCGCTACCTGGCCACCCTCGATCTGGTCGAGGACGAGGCCCGGATTGCCCAGCTGATGCAGCAGCTCGACAGCCTGGAAGACGGCTCCGGCGAGGTGCCCTGGGACGACTTTGAGGCCTACGAAAAGGAGCGGGGGCACCTGCGCGAGGAGCGCCGCATCCTGCGGATCCTGCAGCAGCAGGCCGAGGAAACCCTCGCCCATGAGCTCACCCTCGCCCTGCAGTTCGCCAGTGAAGGCACCTTGGTGAGCCTCAAGGCGCCCCAGCTGCGCGGCCGGGTGACTCCGGCGGTGATCGTGGAGAAGGTGAAGGGACCGGGCCAGTTCCCCCTGCTGCTCTGCCTCACCGACGACAACGTCTGGCTGCTGCTGCCCTGCGGTGCCGTGGTGGCCCTGCATGCCGAGCTCAGTTGCCTGCAGGTGAGCCAGGTGGATGCGCCCGAGCTGCGCCATGCCGGCGAGCTGCGCCACGGCGACCAGGCCAGCGGTGGCCTGGCCCTGGCGGTGGCCTCCATGGCCAGCCGGCACGACATGGTGACCCCCCAGTACGACCTGGCCGGCGAGGTGCAGGCCCAGGCCCGGCTGGTGCACGATCTGGAGGAGCAGCTGGAGCTGCATCCGGCCCACCGTTGGGGCGACCGGCGCCAGCTCAAGAAGCACCGCCGGCGGATGGAGGAGCTGCAGCTGGAGATCGATGAGCGCCAGCGGTTGCTGCACTTCCGCTCCAACCGCCACTGGGACACCTTCTTGGCCCTAATCGAGGTGCTGCGCTTCTTCGGTTGTTTGGAAGGCAAGGACGGTCTGGAACCCACCGAGGTGGGCCGCACCGTGGCCGCCCTGCGCGGCGACAACGAGCTGTGGCTAGGGCTGGCGTTGATGAGCGGCCACCTCGATGAGCTCGATCCGCCCCAGCTGGCGGCGGTTTTTGAGGCGATCTCCACCGAGGTCAACCGGCCGGATCTGTGGTGCGGCTACCCGCCGCCCCCGGCCGCCGAGGAGGCGCTGCACGATCTGCGGGGCCTGCGCCGGGAGTTGGAGCGCCAGCAGGAGCGCGCCAAGGTGACCTTCCCGCTGTGGTGGGAGCCCGAACTCACCGGCCTGGTGCACGCCTGGGCCAAGGGGGCCAGCTGGAGCGACGTGATCGCCAACACCTCCCTCGACGAGGGGGATGTGGTGCGGATCCTGCGCCGCACGGTGGACCTGCTGGCCCAGGTGCCCTACTGCGAGGCGATCAGCGAGCAGCTGCGCACCAAGGCTCGCGCCGCCCTCAAGGCGATCAACCGCTTCCCGGTGTGCGAGATCGAGGATCTGCTGGCCAGCGGCAATGGGCAGCTGGATCCGGCGATCGAGCGCCCCCAGCCTTGAGGTTGGTGGGCCGTAACCCGTGATCAATCCCGCCCGGATTCGCATCCTCGCCGTGGGCAAGGTGCGCAAGGCTTGGGTGCAGGAGGGAGTGGCGCTCTACCTCAAACGCTTGCCGGGGTTGGAGGTGCTGGAGCTGCGCGATGGGGGCATGGCCCGCGAAGCCGAAGCGATCACGGCCGCGCTGCGGCCGGAGGAGCGGCTGGTGGTGCTCACCGAGGAAGGGCTGACCTTCTCCTCACCCGGCTTTGCCGAACGGCTGGAGGGATCGGGATCGGAGCGCCTGGCCTTCGTGATCGGCGGCGCCGATGGGCTCGATCCCGCCCTCAAGGCCCGCGCCAGCTGGCGCCTCAGCCTGTCACCGATGACCTTCCCCCATGAGCTGGCCCGCCTGCTGCTGCTCGAGCAGCTTTACCGCGCGGTGAGCATCCAGCAGGGCGGGCCGTATCACAAGTGAGCCCGCAGGCTCAGATCCCCAGCCGCTGCCAGATCACGTCCAGGTTCTCCTGGTGCAGGTCGGTGGAGAAGCAGTCGGCCAGCTGCTCGGGGCTGAGGCGGCTGGTCACGTCGGCATCGGCTTCGAGATTGGCGCGGAAGTTGCCCCCCTCGGTGTTCCAGGCGGTGTGGGCGTTGCGCTGCACGATCCGGTAAGCGTCTTCGCGATTGATGCCGCTCTCCACCAGG
>JBIIQK010000020.1:0-12617 GCA_044342135.1 Cyanobium sp. | reverse complement strand
ATCCTCAGGGGAGCCCGGCAGGGGTTCAACCAGGGTGGGGGGCTGGTAGCGACCGCTGAACACCTCCTGCTCGCGGCCTTTCCAAAACTCCCCGAGCCGCATCAGGTCGGCGTGGGCCTCCTGCAGGCTGGCCATGTAGGCGTCTGGGTCCATGGTGTCTTTCGCCTCCTTGAGCTTGGTGAGCCGCAGCAGCTGCAGCATCCAGGGCTTGCCGAGCTCGCCCCGCTGCTCCAGGTAGCGGGCCAGCTCTTCGGAGCTGGGGGTGGGGGAGTTGGGCATGGAGGGAAGGGCCGAGGGGCCAGCCTATGGAACTCAGCTGGCTGGCTGCGGGCCGTTTAGGCCGGCAGCGCCCAGGGATTGAGACCCAGATCGGCGCCGATGCGGTGGGCGCAGGCGAAGCCGCTGAAGGCCACGGCGTTGAGACCCTGGCCGGGGAAGCAGGAGTCGCCGACGGCATAGAGGCCCGGGATGCCGGTGCGGTTGAAGGGCATGGGCAAGAGGCCCGGCAGGCGCATCGCCGGAATCGGGCCATAGCTGCCGCCCATGCGGCCGAGAAAGCGCCGGTGGCTGCGGGGGGTGCCCACCTCCCGGTGGCGGATGGCGCCCTTCAGGCCGGGCAGGATCGCCTCGAGGCGAGCGATCAGCCGATCGGCATCGGCGGCTTTCTTGGCCCGGTAGGCGCTGGGGCTGAGCCCCTGCCAGGCCTCCATGGCGCTGGGGGTGAAGGTGTGCAGGATGTGGCGGCCTGCTGGAGCCAGGGAGGGATCGAGCAGGGTGGGCATCGACACGAACACCACCCCCTGCTCGGCCTCCATCTCCTCCCAGCGTTCCAGCAGCAGGTGGTGGCAGTGGAACCCCTCCGGCACGACCGAGGCCTCGATGCCCAGGTGCAGGGAGAGAAAGGACGGCGAGGGCTTGTAGCGCCGGCGCCAGGTGGTTTCGGCCTTCGGGGTGTGGGCCCCATCCACCAGTCCGCCAAAGGTGTCCCAGCGGGTGGCGTTGCTCACCACCCGCTGGGCACGGATGGTTTCGCCGCTCGCCAGCTGCACCCCAACGGCCTGGCCCGAAGAGCCTTCGCCCTCGATCAACACCCGGGTGACCCGGCTCTTGTAGCGGATCGCGCCGCCGTGGCTTTCCAGGCCTGCCACGAGCTTCTCGGCGATCACGCCGACGCCTCCCTTGGGGTAGTTGATGCCGCCGGCATGACGATCGGAGAACACCATCCCGGCGTTGATCATCGGCGTGAGGTCGGCCGGCATCACGCTCCAGCAGAAGCACTCCATGTCAATGAACTTGAGCAGGGCCGGATCGCTGATGTGTTTGCGCGCCACATCGCCCACATTCACCGGCAGCCAGCGGGCCAGGCCCAGGCAGGCCAGGGGAGCCCGAAAGAACACCTTCGCCAGGTAGGCCGGATCCTCCAGCGAGAGCAGCGGCATCGCATCGAGGCAGCGGAACACCTGCCAGCAGGCGTCGTAGAAGGCGCGGATGCCCTTGGCCTCGTGGGGGAAGAGGGCGATGAGATCGCTGAGGAACTGCTCGTAATCCCTATCCACGGCCACATTCAGCCCGCCCGGCAGGTGGTACTCGAGCTGGGCCGGATCCGGGGCTGTGTCGCAGTGCTGGCCCACATCGGCCAGGGCCCGGGTGAGCAGGTTGGTGTGTCCCTGTTCGCCGAAGCCGAAGATCATTGAGGCGCCCACGTCAAACGTGTAGCCCTCGCGTTTGAAGCTGCCGCCGCTGCCGCCGGGGATCAGGTAGCGCTCCAGCACCAGCACCTTCGCCCCCTTGGCCGCCAGCTGCGAGGCGGTGACCAGTCCGCCGATGCCGGCGCCGATCACGATCACATCCCAGTTCTGGTCTGGGGGGGCGGCGGGGCTGCTGGTCACCGGGGCGAGCTGGCTAGATGGGGCGACCCTAGGAAGGGGGCGAGATCCCCCAGCGCCCGGTCGCGGTAGGCGCCATAGCGCTCCCGCTTGCCCTGGATCCGGCTGGCCAGCTCGGGGAGCAGGCCGAAGTTCGGGGGCATGGGCTGGAAGCCGCCCCGTTTGCCCTTGCCGCCGCAGGGGGCCTCGGCGATGAAGTGGGTGAGGGCGCCGATCATCGTGGTGGGCGGCAGGGCGATCGGCTCCAGGCCCTGGGCCAGCCGGGCGGCGTTGGTGCCGGCCAGCCAGCCACCGGCCACGGCCGCCGCGTAGCCCTCGGTGCCGGTGATCTGGCCTGCGGCCAGCAGCGTGGGTTGGCTGCGGAACTGCAGGGTGGGATCGAGCAGCTGGGGCGATTCCAGGAAGGTGTTGCGGTGCATCACCCCGAAGCGCACGAATTCGGCGTTCTCGAGCCCGGGGATCAGCCGCAGCACCCGCTTCTGCTCGCCCCATTTGAGGTTGGTCTGGAAGCCCACCAGGTTCCAGAGGCGGCCGTCCTTGTCTTCCTGGCGCAGCTGCACCACGGCATAGGCGCGCTTGGCGCGGCGCACGTCGCGGTCGGTCACGTCGCCCCAGCGGGGATCCCAGAGGCCGATCGGCTTGAGCGGGCCGTAGCGCATGGTGTCTTCGCCGCGGCGGGCGAGCTCCTCGATCGGCAAGCAGCCCTCGAAGAAATGGGCGCTCTCCTGTTCGAAATCCTTGAGCTCGGCTTGCTCTGCCGCCAGCAGCGCCTCGCGGAAGGCGAGGAACTGCTCCTTGTCCATTGGGCAGTTGATGTAGTCGGCGTCGCCCTTGTCGTAGCGAGAGGCGCGGAAGGCCACGGAGAGATCGATGCTCTCGCCCTCCACGATCGGGCTGGCCGCATCGAAGAAGTGGCAGTCGGCCCGGCCGGTGAAGGCGCGCAGCTGCTCGGCCAGGGGCTCACTGGTGAGCGGACCGGTGGCCAGCACGGCGATCTCCCCGGGCCCCGGCAGCTCGGTGTGCTCGCGCCGCTCCACCGTCACCAGCGGGTGCTGCTCCAGGGCGGCGGTGAGGGCGGCGCTGTAGCGGCCCCGGTCCACCGCCAGGGCGCCGCCAGCTGGCACGGCATGGGCATCGGCCGTGTGGATCACCAGGGAGCCGAGGCGGCGCAGCTCCTCCTGCAGCAGCCCGGCGGCCCGGTCGCTGCTCAGGGCACCGAAGCTGTTGCTGCACACCAGCTCGGCAAATTCAGCGCTGTGATGGGCCGGCGAGCGCCGCACCGGGCGCATCTCCACCAGGCGCACCGGCAGGCCGGCACTGGCGATCTGCCAGGCGGCCTCCGTGCCGGCCAGGCCGGCACCGATGACGAGCAGCTCTGGGCTCAAATTCAGGCGCGGGCGCGCTTGAGCATCAGCTGCAGCTGGCCCACGGCGGCGCGGCCGATGTGGAACATGGCCCAGCCGGCGGCGAGAAGGATGGGAGCGGCAACCAGCACCAGCCGTGCGTCCATGGAAGGCAGGGAAACAAGATGCCGCGATCTTAAGGAGTCCGCCCCATGGGCGGCCTGCCCAGGCCCGGATTTGTCTTCATCCGTTTCCGCGTGGGGCCCGAGCATGGGCTGCAGCCAGCTGCCGGTAGTGACGGGCGTGCTGGCGCTGCTGCGCCTGGGCTTCGGAGCTGAGTTCCCGCTTCACCTGGGCCGGCGCCCCCATCACCACGGCCCCGGCGGGCACATCGCGGGTCACCACCGACCCCGCCGCCACCAGGGCGCCGGGGCCCACCGTGACGCCGTTGAGCACGATCGCGCCGATGCCGATCAGGCAGCCGTCTTCCAGGGTGGCGCCGTGCACCACCGCCCGATGGCCAATGGTCACATCGGCGCCAATGGTGACGGGCTGGTCGGCATCACCGTGCAACACCGCCCCGTCCTGCACATTGCTGCCCTCCCCCACCACGATCGGACAGACATCGCCGCGGGCCACGGCGGTGGGCCAGAGGCTGGCGCCGGCCGCCAGCTGCACATCCCCGATCACCACGGCGGAGTCGGCCACCCAGGCCTCGGGGTGCACCTGGGGCTCGGGCCAGCTGGCGGGCCAGGGAACGCTGCTCATCTGCCGTGCCAACAGGTTTCCCCATTCTCCCGGCTTCCCCGCCCCCTTGGAGGAGGTCGCCGCTGGGTGATACGTTCCATACGTGCCCAACGGGCGCGGGTCGCTAGCTCAGCGGTAGAGCACTCGGCTTTTAACCGATTGGTCCTGAGTTCGAATCTCAGGCGACCCATTCCATCAGCGGGCCAGTCCGGAAGCCGCTTGGGGAGACGCGCGTGCCGGCGGTCTCCGCTGCTCCCATGAAGCCCCCTTCATGAAGTCCCATGTGCGCGCGTGAAGACCCGTTGCCGTCGGGGCCGGGAGCCTTGCATGGATGGTTCACCGGCGCGATTGTTTGTGCATCGGGATTCGGAGGCTCCATTGATGGAAGACACCCCCCCTGAGCATCAGACAGGAGCGCGCTGACGATCCGGCCCCTGCTCCAACACTCTCGACGGATCTCTGGCTTCCTTGGGATTGATGTCCTCGCATCAGCCCGTCCACCGCACCGTTCACGGCCTGGGTTCAGCCCGGGTTTCAGGTGCCCCGGACCGACATGGGAAGTCCCACTTGTCACCTGGCCCCAGGTGCCAGCGCCGGCAGCTCCGACCCACAACTGAAGACCCTCAGATCCCACGATCTGATCACCAAGCACAAACCTCGCGCAGCTGCGCCCGCACCCCCGAGGGTCGGCACCACAGCTGAGCAGACAAACGCCCGGGGCCCGCGCTCCGGGCGTTGTTGTGTGTTGGCTCGCCCAGCTCACCGTTCCTAGCGTCAGGGCAGCCAGGGGGGGGATCCCGTGCCGGCGTCGCCAGAGGTGGGAGCCGAAACGCGCGAGCGCCGGGCCCGGGATCTATTGGCCCAGCTGAGCCGTGACGAGAAGCTCGCCCTGCTGGAGGGTTCCACCGCGTTCTGGCCCGGCATGGTGGACATCGCCACCCGCGATGCCTCCCATGGGCATCCCTGGCCGGCGGGGGCGGTGCCGCGGCTGGGTCTGGCCGGGTTGCACTTTGTCGATGGCCCTCGGGGGGTGGTGCTCAAGGGTGGGGCCACCACTTTCCCGCCACCGATCGCGCGCGGGGCCTGCTGGGATGTCGACCTGGAGGAGCGGATCGGCGAGGCCATGGCCCGGGAAGCCCGCTCCTTTGGGGCCAACTGGCTGGCGGCGGTGTGCGTCAACCTGCTGCGCCACCCCGGCTGGGGCCGGGCCCAGGAGACCTACGGCGAAGACCCGGTGCTGCTCGGGGCTCTGGGGGCGGCGATGACCCGTGGCATCCAGCGCCATGCCGTGGCCTGCGTCAAGCATTTCGCCCTCAATTCGATCGACAGCTCCCGCTTCCTGGTGGATGTGCAGGTGAGTGAGCGGGTGCTGCACGAGCTTTACCTGCCCCACTTCCGCGATTGCGTCGAGGCCGGGGCGGGATCGGTGATGAGCGCCTACAACCGGGTGAACGGCGCCTGGTGCGGCCAGCACCCCCAGCTGCTCACCGCGATCCTCAAGCAGCGCTGGGGATTCCAGGGCTTTGTGGTGACCGACTTCATCTTCGGGGTGCGGGATGGACTGGCGGCGCTGCTGGCGGGCCAGGACCTGGAGATGCCCTTCCGCATGATCTTTGCGGGCTGCCTGGCGGAGGCCCTGGCCGACGGGCGGCTGCCCCTAGAGCGCGTGGAGGACGCCCTGCTGCGCCAGCTGCGGATGCATTTGGCCGTGCCGGAGGGGACCTATCCGGTCAGCCAGCGGGCCTGCCCCGCGCACCGGGCCCTGGCGCGGGAGGCGGCCACCAAGGCCATCGTGCTGCTCCAAAACGAGCCGCCCCTGCCCGCCCAGCCCCCGCTGCTGCCCCTGGATCCGGCCCGCTCCCTGGCGGTGATCGGCCCCCTGGCCGCGGTGGCCAACCTGGGCGATCGGGGCTCCTCCGACACCCGGCCGGAGCCCGGGGTGGTGGTGACGCCTTTGCAGGGATTGCGGGCCGCCGCCGCCCCAGGCGCCGTGTGCCAATCCAGCGGTGAGCGCCTTCAGGAGGCCACCGCCCTGGCGGCTGCCTGTGAGACGGCCCTGCTGGTGTTGGGCCTCGACTGGCGCCTGGAGGGGGAACACATCCATCCCGGCGACATCGCCCCGATCCTCCGCCAGATGCCCGCTCCCCATCCCCTGCTGCGCCGCTGGTGGCCGCCGGTGGCCCGGGCGATTGCGGCGGTCACCAGCTATGGCTCGGCCCGTCAGGGGGGCGACTTCGCTGCCGGGGATCGCACCGATCTTGCGCTGCCCGCCGAGCAGGTGGCCCTGATCCAGGCCGTGGTGGCGGCCAACCCCCGCACCGTGGTGGTGCTGATGGGTGGCGGCGCGATCCTCATGGAGGCCTGGCGGCGGGCGGTGCCGGCGATCCTGCTGCTCTGGTATCCGGGTGAGCGGGGGGGTGAGGCCCTGGCCGATGTGGTGTTCGGTCGGGTGTCTCCCTCCGGGCGGCTCCCCTTTGCCATTCCCACCAGCGCCGACCATTGGCCCGATTTCGAGCCCCGCGCCCCCCAGGTGCGCTACGACCTCTGGCACGGCTATCGCCGGCTGCAGCGCGACGGCCATCCGGCCGCCTTCCCCTTTGGCTTCGGCCTCTCCTACACCGCCCTGCGCCTCAGCGATGCGGTCGCCGAAGCGCGGGCCGACACCCAGACGGTGAGCGTGGCCGTGTCGGTGCACAACGACGGCGCCATGGCCAGCGAGGCGGTGGTGCAGGTCTATGCCGAACCTCCTGGTGTGGTGGTGGAACGCCCCCGGCGCGCCCTGGTGGGTTTTGGCCGGGTCAGCGTGGAGCCCGGCGGGTGCCGGCGGTTGAGCCTGGCGATTCCCCTGCGTCGCCTGGCCTATTTCGATGAAGCCAGCAGTCACTTCTGGCTCGAGGCAGGGACCCACCGGCTGCGGGTGGCCCCACACAGTGAAGATGCCGGCCTGGTGGTGGAGCTGGGCTGGCCGGCCACCGATCTGGGCCCCTGATGGCTGGATCCAGCTCAGGGGCGGGCGAGCAGTTGCTGCAGCCGCAGACGGTTGTAGCGCTGCACCCACAGGCAGGGCAGGTTGAACACGGTGGCGAAGCCCAGATTGATCAGCACCCCCACCGGCGGCAGCCATAGGGCGGTGACGATCCAGAACAGCCACAGCGCCAGGTGCACCAGTTCGGCCCGGCGGGTTTCCAGCACGAGCCGTTCCAGATTGCGGCGATCGCGGCTCACCAGGCTGGCCTTGGCCACCCCGTTGGGCAGCGCGTTGCCCGCATCGGGCAGCCAGGGCTTCCAGCGCCGGATCGCCCAACGCCGTTCATAGCTCTGCAGGGTTTCTGGCCAGGGCCGTTTCCACAGCGTCCTGCTGCGCGCCAGCCAGGGGGCGGGCAGGCGATTGGCCAGCGCTCCCACGCCCACACTCCACAGCAGCCAGCCCAGGGCGCTGGTGAGCACGGCCATCAGCGGTGACAGGGCTGGGGTCATGGCCGCAACAGTTCGTCGGCCAGCAGCTGCAGCGACTGGGGGGCGCGCAGCAGCTGGGGATGGGCCCACACCGGCAACATCTGGATCCGCCCGACCGGCAGCACCGCCCGCCAGCCCGGGAGTACCGCCAGGTCGATGGCCGAATAGAAGCTGCAGCACTCCACGCCGGCCAGGTTGTCGAGGTTGCCGTTGAGCTGCTCCAGCAGGGGGCTGCCCCACTTGAGATCGGCGATTCCCGCCAGCAGCCGCCCTGGCCAGGGCTGGGCTGTGAGCGTGCCCTGCTGGGGGCTGCCCACGCTGATGAAGCGACGGGTGCGGTGGTGGCCGCCCAGCAGCTGGATCCAGGTGCGGGCAATCACCCCGCCGATCGAGAAGCCCAGCAGGTCAATGGGTTGCTCCAGCCCAAATGCCGCCTCGATGTGGCTGCCGAGCAGTTCGGCGGCCTCCGGCACCGGCGTGAGCCCCAGGCGCAGCGGCAGGTCGGGGATCAGCAGGGGCTGGCGCTGCTCGCCCAGGCGCTGTTTCAGCGCGTTGAACACCCTGGGACTGTCCAGCAGCCCGTGCACGAGCACCAGGGGCGTGGTGTCTCGGGGCGTCGCGGAGCCTGGCGGTGCGGTGCTGATGGGGCGGTTGCTGGGAAGGCCAATTCCAATCTGACCAGCTTCAGCCCGTTCTGGGGATCAGTCCTCCTGGCGGCCCAGCAGCTGGTCCCGTGCGCCGTTCACCCGCTGCATCGTGTCGTGGCTGCCGCCCCGGTCGGGATGGTGTTCGGCGGCGGCCCGTTTCCAGGCCCGGTTCACCTCGCTGGAGCTGAGCCGTCCGGCGAGGGGGAGCTCGAGCCGCTGACGCGCCACGATGGAGTCGAGATCTGGATGCTTACCGAGCGGCCCCCAGTCGGCCTTGCTGAGGCCCGGACTGCGTTTGCGTCCCGCCTTGCGGCGGCCAGCCCGGGCCTGGCCAGGCCCCCCAAAGCCTTTGGGCTCAGCTGGCAGCTCTGTGGAGGGCGGAGCCTGACGGGCGGCGGGGGCGGTGGTGACGAGACCCATGGAGAGGGACGGGCAATCTCCCCACTGTCGGATATCGACTCAGCCCTTGCCGGGTGCCAGGTAGCGGTCGTAGAAGATCCCCGATTCGATCGGCGTGTCGAAGGCCAGGCCGAGAAAGTAGGTGATGCCTTCCTGGGTCTGCCAGGCCAGCCGGGCCTCCATCCGGTGATCGAGTCGTTCGAAGCGATCGAAGATCGTCACCTGCAGGCTGCTGCCGTCCAGGTCGTCAAGGCTGGTCTGGGTGAAGACGCACACGCCTCCTTCGCCCAGGTCCCACACCTTGAAGGTCCAGCGCGCCCCCACCGCATCGACGAGCTCACCCTGCATCGCCCCGCTTCCCATGGTGATTCCGCCCCTGGGTCCGGAAGGGAGGTTGGCAGTCCTTAGCCATCCTGGCCAATCCACCGGGCGGCGGCCGCTGCAGCGACCCGCCTAGGAAAGCGCACATCCACCGACGCCCAGCCACCACAAGGCCAGCCCCCACGGGGCACGAGCCGCCCCATTGCGCAAATAAGCATCTTTTTTCGCATAATTATATTTATATCTGGATCGCCAATGGCTGGCCTTTCGCCTCAATTTGTCTTTTTTTATCTATGCTCGCCGAACTCGATGTTGATCGTTGGTTACCCCGGATGCCCTGGATGCCCTGGACTTTCTGGTGTGGCTAAACAGTGGCTATCGGGCAGCTGAGCTCTGCGGTTGCCATCAGTCTTCGATTTCCCGTCGCGCTCAAGAGGCGGCGGACGTCTTTGGGGTAACGCTCATTCGCGATCGAGCCGGCTGGGAGCTGGAAGGGTCCACCGTGCTCCTCGACCTTGAGCGGGAGGTCCACCAGTTGCACCGGCTGTTGCGGGGCTCCGAGCTGCGCCTGGAGCTGGCTCCGGAGTTGGTGGGCTTTCTGCCTCGGCTGGCGGACAGTGCCTGGATTGCGGTCCTGGCCGAGACGGCCCAGCCGGAGCGCTCGTGGAGCCTGGTGGAACGGCGGGTGATCGATGGCTGGCTCACCGACCATCACCCCACTGCGATCGACGGGCGGGATGGTGTGGTGGCGTGCCCGCTGCGGGGGGGGATGGCGGATGGGGTTGTTCTGGTGGTGCGCCGCGAGTTGGCGGGCCATCCGGTCTTTGATCGGTTGCAGGCCGTCCTGAGCGGCAACGGCCAGGCCGAGGCCCTGCCAGCTCGAAAGGGAGGTGCTCGGTCTTCAGTCCGTTTCACCTGACCCTTCTGGGCTCGAATGGGTCTAGCGTTGAGAACAGGGCATCCGGGGCGCCCCGACATTCCGTCGCTGAGGAGGCTGTATGGGGGCTTGGGCACGATTTCGGTTGCGGCCTGGTCTGCAAGGGGCTGGCCGGCCAGGGCGATCCAGGGTTGTTCCCGCCAACGAGCGGGCGGGGCAGCGCTGGCCCGTGGAGCAGCCCATGGAGGGCTGGCTGCAGTGGGAAGGCCGGGTGTTGCCCGCCATTCCCGTGGAGATCGCCAATTTCAGTGCCGGAGGTGTGGCCGTCTGGGTCGATCCCGGTCTGGACCTCTCCCCGGGGGGGCATGGTGTGTTGATCACCCAGGCCCACGGTCGGGGGTGTGGCTACCGGCCTGTCAAGGGCTGTTGGCAGGTGAGGGGCGGGGCCCGCTCCCTGGTGGGGCTCGCCTTCGACCGTTGAACGGCCCAGGCTGATCGTCCGTGGCTTCAGGGGCCGATCAAGCGCTCAATGCGGCTCGACTGGGAGCCGGCAACGGGATTGGATCCATCCGGGCTCAGGCTCGTCACCGGCAGGCGGCGGGAGGGTTGGACGTCCTTCACCCGCACGGCGTAGACGTGCAGGCCGATGGCCAGGCCCAGCAGCAGCAGCAGGCTGAGGGCTGTGCTGTGGCTGCCGTC
This sequence comes from Cyanobium sp., assembly GCA_044342135.1. GTDB lineage: Bacteria > Cyanobacteriota > Cyanobacteriia > PCC-6307 > Cyanobiaceae > Cyanobium_A. The sequence goes on along the minus strand of JBIIQK010000020.1, from coordinate 2,242 downwards.
ACGGCTCGACATCGGCAGACGTATGACGAGATCTGTCTGAAGAAGTCTCTCAGGCCTGGGACCGGACCATTCCGCCGGGCTCCCCTTAGGATTTGCTTAAGAAGTTCGGACGGTTCAGACGCATGCGGGTGCCGTCCCTGCTCGCTCTCGCGGCCCTGGTGGGATTTCTGATCGTCGAGCTGGTGTTGCGGGTCTGATTGCAGCCCTCAGCTCCGGCTGGCATCGGTGCACACCACCGCAATGGCACAGCGCTTCTAGGGTCCGAAGACGTCGCCGGTTTGCACCAACTCGGTTCCATGCTCCACTCCCTCGCCTTTGTGCTCGCTCGGGACGGGCGGCTTCCCGGCGACGGTCTCGGTTGGTCCGATCTGGTCGCCGCCCAGACCCAGGGGCCGGACTGGGGCCGGGCTTTGCGCCTGTTTCGTCTGCCCGATCACTGGCAGGGCAACCTGGATGACCTGGTGGCCACCGGCTCCGCCACCATCCGAGGCGAGGATCCCCTGCCTCCGTCTCCGGAGCGACGCTCCCTGATCTGTGATGCGGTGGTGCCCCTGCTGGAGGTCCCCTCCCTCTGGATCGGCGTGTATGCCCTGCGGGGCCCGGCCTGGCCAGAGGGCCAGGCCCTGCGCCCGGTCGATGGGCCGCCCCTGCAGGTGCAGGAGGTGGAGTTGCTCGATTGTTTTCCGCTGGCGGACGCGGCCAACGAAACCTGCTGGTTCTATCCCACCGACAACGGCACCTATCTCTGCTGGGAGAACCGAACCCACATCACCCTTCGACCGGGCTGGCTGCCGGAGCAGGGGGTGCAGCAGAGCCCGATCCCCTACGACCGGGGTGAGGTGCATGTGCTGTGGTCGCTGATGGCGGATGACACGGCCCTCACCTGCGTCGGGCTCACCTACCAACGCCGCCGGATTGAGTGGCCCCTGGCCAGCCGCAGGCCGGAGCCCAGTGCCACATGGACCTGCTTTGAGGTCGACACCATGGCCGACCCCAGTTACATCGAACGCGCCAGCATTGACGTGTTCCCTCAATGACTCAGCGCACGAACAGCATCTCCTGGTAGCTGGGCAGGGGCCAGTCGGCATCGTCGACCAGCAGCTCCAGTCCGTCCACGGCTTCGCGGATCCGCAGCATCATCGGCAGGAGCGTCTGCGCGCAGTGGGCCATGTGGGCTTCGATGCCGTGGGGTGGGTTGTGCAAGGCCTGCTCCAGGGCTGAGCACTGCCCCACCAGCTGCTGATTGAGCGCCACCAGCTGGTCCACCAGGCTGCGGTCGGGGCCGATGCCCAGCGCTTCCTGGCTCTTCACCGACCGTGCCAGGTTGTCGAGGTAGGCCATCACCACCGGGTACACCTGGGTGCGGGCGAGGCGCAGCACCAGCTTGGCCTCCACCTCGATGGCGAGCACGTACTGCTCGGCGTACACCTCAAACCGGCTCTCCAGCTCCAGGGCACTCAGCACCCCCTGGCGCTCAAACAGATCGCGGATCACCGGGCGCTGCAGCACGGGCAGGGCATCGGCGGAGGTGGGCAGGTTTTCCAGGCCGCGCTCTTCGACGGCCATGCGGTGCCACTCACTGGAGTAGCCGTCGCCGCCAAAGATCACGGCGCCATGGTCGTCCATGGTGCGCTTCAGCACGGCGAAGGCCGCCTGCTGCAGGGAGGAGCCGGTGTTGAGCTGGTCTTCGATCTGGTCGGCCACCCACTGGATCGAATCCGCCAGGATCGTGTTCAGGGCCACCAGGGGGCCGGCCACGGACTGGCCGGAACCAACGGCGCGGAACTCAAAGCGGTTGCCGGTGAAGGCAAAGGGGGAGGTGCGGTTGCGGTCGCCGGGATCCTTGGTGAGGTCGGGCAGGGTGTCGACGCCGAGTGACATGGATCCCCCACTCGCGGAGCCGGTGAGCTGGCCCGCCCGGATCTGGTTGAACACGTCCTCGAGCTGGCTGCCCAGATACACCGAGATGATCGCCGGGGGGGCCTCATTGGCACCGAGGCGATGGTCGTTGCTGGCGGTGGCGATCACGGCCCGCATCAGCGGCCCGTAGCAGTGGACGCCGCGGATGACGGCGGCGCAGAAGAGCAGGAACTGGAGGTTGTCGTGGGGTGTCTGGCCGGGGTCGAGCAGGTTGCCCTGGGTGGCGTTGCCGATGGACCAGTTGACGTGCTTTCCGGAGCCGTTGATGCCGGCGAAGGGCTTTTCGTGGAGCAGACAGGTGAAGCCGTGCTTTTTGGCCGTG
>JBIIQK010000207.1:0-3695 GCA_044342135.1 Cyanobium sp. | reverse complement strand
GCTGGCCGACGTCGACCGCTGGCGCTACGGCCAGAAAGCCCACCTGGAGAGCTCCCTGGAAGTGCTCAAGCTCTGGGACGAGGATGCCCCACCCCAGCTGCTGAGCATCGAGGAACTCGACTGCGACGGCCGCTACGGACTCAAGCTGTGTTTTCGCTGTGAAGGGGTTCCCCTGGAGCGTTGGCAGGCGCAGGCGGAACGGCTGGGACGGTTCTTCGGACCCGGACTGAGGGCCGACATTGAGCCCGGTCGCCGCGACGAATTCAGCCTGGCCCTGGTTCCCCAGCCCGGAGCGAGCTAACACCAGGCTGACGGCGTTGCCCCACGGCCCTTCCCCCCGTCCCACTCCCTGCGCCCCTGCTCCGAACCCTTGATCAGCAATCAGGACACCTTGCGGGTGTCGGTCCTCAGTGAGGCCCTCCCTTACATCCAACGCTTCGCCGGCCGCCGGGTGGTGGTCAAATACGGCGGTGCGGCGATGGTCCAGGCCGAGCTGAGGGACGCCGTCTATCGCGATCTGGCCCTGCTCGCCTCCGTTGGTGTGCAGCCGGTGGTGGTGCACGGCGGTGGGCCGGAAATCAACGACTGGCTCACCCGCCTCAACATTGAGCCGGCCTTCCGCAATGGCCTGCGGGTGACCACGCCGGACACCATGGACGTGGTCGAAATGGTGCTGGTGGGCCGGGTCAACAAGCAGATCGTCAACGGCCTGAATCGGGTCGGGGGGCGGGCCGTGGGCCTCTGCGGCAGCGATGGCTCGCTGGTGCGGGCCCGCACCTACGCCGAAGGGGCTAACGGGCTGGTGGGAGAGGTGGCGGCGGTGGATCCCAGCGTGCTGTTCCCCCTGCTGGATGCCGGCTACATCCCCGTCATCTCCAGCGTGGCCGCCAATGAGGAGGGCCAGGCGCACAACATCAACGCCGACACGGTGGCCGGCGAACTGGCGGCAGCCCTCCAGGCGGAAAAGCTGATCCTGCTGACCGATACCGCCGGAATCCTGCGGGACCGCCACGATCCGGCATCCCTGATTCGGCAGCTCAGCCTGGCCCAGGCCCGGGACCTGATCCGCGACGGCGTGGTGGAGGGCGGCATGACCCCGAAGACCGAGTGCTGCATCCGGGCCCTGGCCCAGGGCGTCACTGCGGCCCACATCGTGGACGGCCGGGTGCCCCATGCCCTGTTGCTGGAGGTGTTCACCGACGCCGGCATCGGCACGATGGTGGTGGGAAGCCAGCGCAGCTGCCATGCCTGATGCCCAGCTGGCGCAGGCCCGCGCTTTGCTGGAGCGGGGCGACTACGGCCGGGTGGTGCGTCTGCTCGAGCCCCTCAGCCGCGAACACCCCTCCGCCACGCAGACGGGGGCAGAGATCCAACTGCTCCTGGCCACGGCCTGGATGGGCCAGGGGGAAACGGCCCGCGCCATGGTGTGCTGTCGCCTGATCAAGCGCTGCCGGGATGCAACCCTGCGGGCCCAGGCCCAGGATCTGCTCACCGTGCTGGAAGCGCCGGCCCTCGAACGTCCCCGCGAGTGGTCGATCACCCTGCCGGATCTGGGGGCCGCCGAGGCCATGGGGGGCCAGATGCAGCAACTCGCCCGGCAGCGCCGCTCCAGCAAGCCCCCGCCGCCCCCGCCACCGCCGGTGGGCCCCACCCAGGCCCCGATCGGTTTTGCGGTCCTGGCGATCGTGCTGCTGCTGCTCACCGTGCTGCTGGGTGGCTGCATGGAAGTCCGTACCGAGTTGACGTTCAAGGGGCCGGGGCGGCTGCAGATCGCCCACGCCCTGGTGAGCGCTGGCCCCCAGCCCAGCCCCTGGCAGCGCCAGTTCAGCCAGAGCCTTCAGGCCCAGGGCTTCCACCGCGCCCCGGATTCCCGCTCCCTGCCCCAGGGAGGCGTCGCCCAACGGCTGACGAGCCCGGTGCTGGCAGCCCCCAGGGCCCTGGCGCTGTTGACGGCCAACCTGGAGGAAGCGGCCCGGCTCGGTGGCCTGACCCTGCCCGCCCCGGTGCTCCAACTCACCGAGCAGAACTGGCTGGTGGGGGTGTGGCAGACCGTGGAGCTGGCGGTCGATCTGCGGGAGATTGCGCCCCTGCCCGGAGTGAGCGCCAGCGTTGAACTGAACCCCGTCCAGCCATCGGCCGTGCAGCAGGCCTCACCGGAAGTCGCCACCCCGATCGCCGGCCGAGCCGCCCTGGACTGGCCCCTGCGCTTCGGGGAGCTGAACAGCCTGCGGTTGCGCTGCTGGCGCTGGAGCGGGCTGGGGCTGGGCGGGTTGCTGATCACGGCGGCCCTGGGCCTGGTGCTGACCCTCGAGCGGCTGCGCCGGCTGCTGGGCTTCGGCCTGCCGGAACTGCCGGCCTGAGCCCCCCCCTTACAGGGTGAGGGGATCGGGGTCGATCGCCAGCCCCACCCCCGCCGGCAACCCCTGGCGCAGCAGGGCCTCGCTGGGCAGGGGCAGACCGCCGGAGCCGGACGGATCCGCGGGCCCATGCAGCAGCAGCTGCCAACGACTCTTACCCGCCACCCGGGCGACCGGGGCCGGGGCCGGACCGATCAGCAGCCAGCCGGCGGCCTCCACCGCACCCCGGATCCGTTCGGCCAGAACCGCCGCCGCCGTGGCGGTGCCGCTGGCACTGGGCCCACTGAGGCGCAGCAGGCAGGCCCGGCTGAAGGGCACCAGCGCCGCCTGGCGGCGCAGCTGGATCTCCTCAGCCAGGAACTGCTCATAGCGCCCATCCACCAGATGCCGGATCACCGGGTGGTCCGGGCTGTAGGTCTGCACCAGCACTTCGCCGGGACGCTCGCCGCGCCCGGCCCGCCCGGCCAGCTGCAACAACAGCTGCAGGCACTGCTCTGAGGAGCGCAGATCCGGGCGATGCAACAGCCCATCGGCCGCCAGCACCGCCGCCAGGGTGACCCGGGGCAGGTCCATCCCCTTGGCGAGCATCTGGGTGCCGACCAGCACATCTGCCTCCCCCTGGGCAAAGCGCTCCAGCAGGCGGCGATGGCCATCCCGCCCCCGGGTGGTGTCGCGGTCAAAGCGCAGCAACCGCAGCCCCTCCAGCTCGGCGGCCAGCTGTTCCATCACCCGCTGGGTCCCGGCGCCAAAGGGCTTGAAGGCGGTGGAGCCGCAATGGCCGCAGCGATCGCCCACCTCAGCGCGGTGGTCACACCAGTGGCACCGGAGCCACTCCTGGCCGCCCTTGGAGCGGTGCACGGTGAGGGCCACATCACAATGGGGACAGAGCACCGCCTCCCCACAGCTGCGGCAGCTCAGAAAGGCCCGGTAGCCGCGCCGGGGCACCAGCACCACGGCCTGCTCGCCCTTCTCCTGCAGCTGCTCCAGCCGGCCCATCAGGGCCCGGCTGAGCAGGCGGCGGTGGCCCTCGGCCAGCTCGTGGCGCATGTCGATCACCCGCACGGCGGGCAGGGGCCGGGCACCGATCCGCTCCGGCAGCCGCAACAGGCGGGTGGAGGGGGCCGGCCCCTGGCAGGCCAACCAGCTCTCCAGCGACGGGGTGGCACTGCCCAGCACCAGGCGCGCGCCGCTGCTCAGGGCCCGCAGCCGGGCCACATCGCGGGCGTGGTAACAGGGCATGGGGCTGTCCTGCTTGTAGGAGGTGTCGTGCTCCTCGTCGAGCACGATCAAGCCCAGCCGGGCCATCGGCAGAAAGATCGCCGAGCGGGTGCCCACCAC
>JBIIQK010000206.1:0-3711 GCA_044342135.1 Cyanobium sp. | reverse complement strand
GCCGGTGACTCTCGGCCGCACCCGCGGCAGGCGAGATCGCTGTGATCCGGGGAACCGCGCCAGCCGGCGCCAGCCAGGCATCGATGAACAACACCGCCTCCAGCTCGGCCAGCTCCGCTGCCAGCTCCGGGGTGAGCTGCTGCACGCAGCGCCCCCCCACCTGTTCGGCCAGCAAGCCCCCCACGCCGTCGTCACCGCGCAGGGGATTGCCGATGCCGATCACCAGGTGGCTCGCCGTCACCGATCGGCCCTCAATCCCGCACCCGCTCCGCCAGCAGCCGCCCGCCGGCATCGATCAGGGCAATTCGCAGCGGCATCTGCCCGGCGGCGTGGGTGCTGCAGGAGAGACAGGGATCGAAGCAGCGGATGCCCGCCTCCACCCGATTGAGCAGGGCCTCGGGGATCTCGGCCCCTTCAGCCAGCGGCGAGGGGCCGATGACGTGGCGAGCGATCTGGGCCACCGTGCGGTTCATGGCCAGGTTGTTCTGGCCGGTGGCGATGATCAGATTCACCCGGGTGATCAGACCGTCGTCGTCGACGCGGTAGTGATGAAACAGGGTGCCGCGGGGGGCCTCGCTCACCCCCACCGCCTCGGTGGCGTTGAGGCTGGCATGGCTCCGCACGTGAGGCGATTGCAACTCGGAATCGCCAGCGAGCTGCCCAATCGCCTCCAGACAGGCGACGATCTCCACCAACCGGGCGTGGTGATAGGCAAAGGAGGAGGTGGCGATGCGCCCGCCACTGGCCTCGGTGCCATTGCGGGCGCGGAACGCCGCCAGCTCGGCATCGGCCCAGGGGGTGCCGATGCGCTCGCACACATTGAGGCGTGCCAGCGGCCCCACCCGGTACATCCCCTCGGGATAACCCAGGGGCTTGTAATACGGAAACTTCAGGTAGCTCCAGCTCTCCACCGCCTCCCCCAGGAACGCGGCGTAGTCGTCTTCCGAGAGGCCATCGGCCACCACCACACCGCGGCTGTCCACCAGGCGCAGCAGGCCATCGATGCACGACCACTGCCCCTGCCCATCCACCAGCCCCATGAACAGCGAGTCGAACGTGCCGAACACCCGCTGCTCCTCGGCCAGCTGATGATCCAGCAACCGCTGGAACACCTCCAGGGCCAGACGCACGGTGGCCTGGGCTTCGGGCAGGCGCTCCCGGATCCAGGCCGCTGTCGCCGCCGTCATCGGCGTGCGCACCCCACCGGGCACGGCCCAGGCGCTGTGGATTTTGCGCCCTGCCAGCTGCTCGATGAGTTGCTGGCCGAACTGCCGCAGGCGGATGCCGGCCCGGGCCAGCTCCGGATCGGCGGCCATCAGGCCGAACACGTTGCGCTTGGCCGGATCGCACTCCCAACCCAGCAGAAAATCGGGGCTGCTGAGGTGGAAAAAGGAGAGGGCGTGGCTCTGGGTGAGCTGGGCCAGGTTCAGCAGGCGGCGCAGCTTGCGGGCCGCCGGCGGGGGTTGCACCGCCAGCAGCTTGTCGCCGGTTTTCGCTGCCGCCAGCAGATGGCTCACTGGGCAAATGCCGCAGATGCGGGCGGTGATGCCGGCCATCTCGGTGAAGGGCCGGCCCTCGCAGAAGGTCTCGAAGCCGCGGTACTCCACCACGTGGAAGCGGGCATCGGCGATCCGGCCCGCCTCATCGAGGTGGAGGGTGATCTTGGCGTGCCCCTCGATCCGGGTCACCGGGTCGATCGTGATCGTGCGAGGGGTGGGATCGGGGCCCATGGCGATCTCCCTCAACCAAACCCCAGCATGGCCGGCCCTTCCATCGCCGGCATCTCACCGCGCAGCAGGGGCTCGAGAAAGGCCTGGATCCGCGCCGCGGACGGCGGACACCCCGGCAGGTAGTGGTCCACCGGGATCACCTCATGCAGGGGCAGCACCCGCTCCAGCAGCTCCGGCACGATGCCGGGGGCATGGGGGTGCTGGGCTCCGGTATCAGCCAGCTCCACATAACCGCGCTCCAGCACGCTCCGGCGCGAGCCCCCATCCACGCCCGCCCAGAGGTTGCGCAAGCCCGGCACGTTGGCGGTCACGGCGCAGTCGCCGAAGGACACCACCACCTTGCTGCGGGCCCGCAGCTGCAGGGCGAGCGCGAGGTTGTCAGCGTTGGCCACGGCCCCTTCCACCAGGCACAGATCGACGTCCTCGGGGAACACCTTGGTGTCGCTGGCCACCGGCGAGTAGACGATCTCCACCGCCTCGGCGAGCTCGAACAGCCATTCGTCCAGGTCCAGGAAGGACATGTGGCAACCGCTGCAACCGGCCAGCCACACCGTGGCGAAGCGCAATTTGGGCGGCACCTGGGGCGTGGTCATGGGTGGGGCCAGCCGTGGGCGTGGCGCGCCTCGGCGAGCTGGGCGGCCCGCTCAGGATGGGGGTGCTTCTCGGCGGTGCTGTCCTCCTTGCGGAACAGGGCGCCGGTGGGGCACACGTCCACGCACTTGCCGCAGCTGGTGCAGGCGGCGACCTCGCCCCAGGGCTGATCCAGCCCAGCGATGATCGAACAGGTGCTGCCCCGGTAGCCCACATCCCACACATGGGCCCCCTCGATCTCATCGCACACCCGCATGCAGCGGGTGCAGAGGATGCAGCGGTGGTGATCGAGGCTGAACTGGGGATGGGAGGCGTCGACGTGGCGCTGGGGGTATTGGTACGGAAAGCGGGAATGGTCCATGCCCACCTCCACTGCCACGTCCTGGAGCTCGCAGGAGCCGTTGGCCACGCAGAAGGCGCACACGTGGTTGCCTTCGGCGAAGAACAGCTCCACCGCCATGCGCCGGTAGGTATCCAACTCCGGGGTGTGGGTGTGCACCACCATCCCGTCGGCCACGGTGGTGACGCAGGCGGGCTCGAGCTTGGGATGGCCTTCGATCGCCACCAGGCACAGACGGCAGGCCCCCACCGGCGTCAGGCCATCGAGATGGCAGAGGGTGGGCACCTGCAACCCCGCGGCCCGGATTGCCTGCAGCAGGGTGGCATCGGCGGCCACCGAGAGCTCTTGGTCGTTGATCCGCAGGCTCACGCTGGCCGGCTCCCTCGGCAACCCTGTGCTCATGGCGCCGCTCCGGAGATGAAGGCGGCTTCGTACTCGGCGCGGAAGAAGCGCAGGGTGCTGAGCACCGGGTTCGGGGCCGACTGACCCAGGCCGCAGAGGCTGGTGGCCTTCACCATGCCGCAGAGCTGCTCAAGCTGGGCGAGATCAGCCGGCGTGGCGCGCTTCTCCACGAATCGATCCAGCAACTGCTCCAGCTGGACCGTGCCGGCGCGGCAGGGCAGGCACTTGCCGCAGCTCTCAGCCACGCAGAACCGCATGAAGTAGCGGGCCAGCTCCGGCATCGCCAGCGCCGCATCGATCACCACCATGCCGCCGGAGCCCATGATCGAACCCAGCTCCTGCAGGCTGTCGTAGGCGACCGGAGTGTCGAGCAGCTCCGACGGAATACAGCCGCCGGAGGGTCCGCCGGTCTGCACGGCCTTCACCACGCCGGGGCTGCCGTCGGGCTTGGCGGGCACCCCGCCCCCCATCGTTTCCACGATGGTGCGCAGGCTGGTGCCCATCTCCACCTCGATCAGGCCCGTGTGGGTGATGGCACCGGAGAGGGCGAACACCTTGGTGCCCTTGCTGCTGGCCGTGCCCATGGCCCCGTACCAGTCGCCCCCCTGCCGCAGGATCGCCGGTACGGCCGCGAAGGTCTCCACGTTG